>NZ_JAKJEW010000140.1:0-604 GCF_022705245.1 Candidatus Skiveiella danica
CCCGGAAGAATCCGAATTCGGGCGAAAGCGTCTGCAGCCACTGGGCCAGGCTAGGCAGCATGGACGGCCCCCCCTTGATGTTCCTGCGCGAACTGAATGATGGCTTCCACCACCCGCTCCATCTTCATGAAACGGGATCCCTTGACGAGAATGCTGGAAACGCCGGGGGCGGCGCCGCGAACAGCGGCCAGCAGCGCTGGCATGTCTTCGAAATGACGAGCGCCTGCGCATTGCCGCGCGGCGTGAACCGATTGATTGCCCAGGGTGAACACCTGTTCCAGGCCGCGATCGTGCGCCAGCGCACCCATCTCGGCATGAAATGAGGGACCCTGGTCGCCCACTTCGCCCATGTCACCCAGCACGAGCAGCCTCGGCGCCGGCAACTCGGCGAGAACCTCGATCGCAGCGCGCACCGAATCCGGGTTGGCGTTGTAGGTGTCGTCGACCACCGTGACGCGGCGACCGGCCAGCGCGACGCTGAAGGCCCGGGATCGCCCCTTGACAGCCTCAAAAGCCTGGAGACCTGCGCGGATCGCGTCCAGAGACACCCCCGCGGCGAGTGCGCAGCTCGCAGCCGCCAAGGCGTTGCGAACGTTGTGCCGCC
>NZ_JAKJEW010000141.1:0-279 GCF_022705245.1 Candidatus Skiveiella danica
GATGTCGAGCGACGTGACGCTGCCGGCCAGCGAGCCGGCCAGCGGAATGGCAAGCCCGAGAAACGCGCCGCCCAGCGCCACCGCCGCCGCCGTGTTGCCCTCGCGCACGAGCTTGATGTCTTCGTAGGGCGTGATCCACATGTAGATCCCCATGCCGCCGATGAGGATCGCGAAGGTCGTGACCAGATGCAGCGCGAGGACCGGCGCCCCGCTCAAGATGCTCTGGATGATGGCTTCCATGCGCGCGTGTCTCCCCTGATCGCCGGCCGATGCGGCCCT
>NZ_JAKJEW010000141.1:373-603 GCF_022705245.1 Candidatus Skiveiella danica
CGATCTCGTCATCATCGGCGCGGGCCCCGGCGGCTATGTCGGCGCCATCCGCGCGGCCCAGCTCGGCATGAAGGTGGGCGTGGTCGAGAAGCGCGCGAAGCTCGGCGGCACGTGCCTGAACGTGGGCTGCATCCCGTCGAAGGCGCTGCTGCAAAGCTCCGAGAAATACCGCGAGGCGACGCACAGCTTCGCCAGGCACGGCATCAAGGCCACTGTCGAGCTCGATCTGC
>NZ_JAKJEW010000142.1:0-602 GCF_022705245.1 Candidatus Skiveiella danica
GCGGACATTCGCGATCTCACGGCCTTGTTGTGGTGTTCGATCGACAACGACGATTCGCGAGATCTTGATCAGCTTTCGGTTTCGGAGTCGATGCCAAACGGGCAAGTGAAGGTGCTTGTTGCCATCGCCGATGTCGATGCGCTGGTGAAGAAGGGCACGGCCATTGATGCTCACGCGCACAACAACACGTGCTCGGTGTACACCGCGGCGCGCATCTTTCCGATGTTGCCCGAACGATTATCGACCGATTTCACCTCGCTCGGCCCTGATGAAAAGCGCTTGTCGGTGGTCACCGAGATGTTGTTCAACGCCGACGGTACGCTCGCATCAAGCACGTCTTACCGCGCGCTGGTGCTCAACCGCGCCAAGCTCGCGTATGACGCTGTGGCGGCGTGGCTTGAGGGCAAGGGAGACTTGCCTGCACCCGCGCGCGCGGTGGCCGGCATGGAGGCGCAGTTGCGTGCGCAAGATGCGATTGCGCAGAAGCTGCGCGCTCTTCGCCGCGAGCACGGCGCACTTGACTTCGACACTATTCAAGCGAAAGCCGTTTTCGAGGGTGATCAAGTGGTGGCGCTCAACGTGCAGGCGCACAACCGTGCGCG
>NZ_JAKJEW010000143.1:0-600 GCF_022705245.1 Candidatus Skiveiella danica
GTGCCGGGAATGAAGGGTATCCCCGCGCGCTCCATGATGTTCCGGGCCACGACCTTGTTGCCCAGATCGCTAATTACCTGGGGCGGCGGACCGATGAAAATGATCCCCGCCTTTTCACAGGCAGCGGAAAATTCCGGGTTTTCGGCGAGAAATCCATAGCCGGGGTGAATGGCGTCGGCGCCGGTCTTCCGGGCCGCCCAGATGATCCTGTCGATGTCAAGGTAATCCTTCCGGGGACCCTCGCCGATCATGACGGCTTCGTTGGCCTGGCGGACATAATAGGCATCCGCATCGGCCTGTTCGTAAACGCATGATCCGCAGGGCAATTTCACCGCGATTGGCAATGAGCACTTTACTGATCTTCCTGTTTCTCTTCGTCATGGGATTACCTTCCTTGAAAGGAGTTACATTTGTCGATATAAGTCGGCCTTTATACTTATTGCTGGAATTTCTGTCAACATCATTATTGTAAACGAAAATTGTCTTGACATCGCGGGAATTGTTAAGCTAAGCAGGCCGATCACAGCGCCATTCCGCCATTGCGTCATAGAAAGGAGAAGTCATGGCCAAATATGACTCCAAGTCATTGAGAAACATCGT
>NZ_JAKJEW010000144.1:0-598 GCF_022705245.1 Candidatus Skiveiella danica
CGCCGCGAGGCGCGCGAGCAGTTGCGGCTGCTCGCGCAGGCGCCGAGCGCGGCGCTGCATTTCTACGGCCAGCTGGCCGCCGACGAGCTGGGGCTGCACCAAGCGCTGCCGCAGGCGCCCACGCCACCCAGCAGCGCCGAACGCCAGGCGGCGCAGGACCACGCCGGCCTGACGCGCGCGCTGCGCCTCATCGAGCTGGGCCTGCGCAGCGAGGGCGTGCGCGAGTGGAACTTCGCGCTGCGCGACCGGGCCGGCGACGACCGTGCGCTGCTGGCCGCCGCCGCGCGCGCCTGCGCCGCCGCGGTCTGGGACCGCTGCATCAACACCAGCGAGCGCACGCAGAACCTGGTGGACCTGGCGCAGCGCTACCCGATGCCCTACCGCGAGCAGGTGCTGGCGCAGGCACGCGCCGCCGGTCTGGATCCGGCCGACCCCTATGGCCTGATGCGCCAGGAGTCGCGCTTCATCAGCGACGCCCGTTCGGGCGTCGGCGCCTCCGGCCTGATGCAGGTGATGCCGGCCACCGCACGCTGGACGGCGCGCCAGCTCGGCCTGCCCTACAGCCCAGGCGCCCTCAAGGACCTGGACTTCAATCTGC
>NZ_JAKJEW010000145.1:0-598 GCF_022705245.1 Candidatus Skiveiella danica
CGCGCACGTCGTCGCCGGTCAGCTCCACCTTCTCCTTCTTGGCGATGCCGCTTTCCTCGGCATAGCGGTTGATCTGCCGGGTCAGCGCGCCGCGATATCCGGCCAGATGCGTGCCGCCATCGCGCTGCGGGATGTTGTTGGTGAAGCACAGCATCGTCTCGTGATAGGCGTCGGTCCATTCCATCGCCACTTCGACGGTGATGCCGTCCTTCTCGCCGGTCACCACGATCGGCGGCTCGTGCAGCGCGTTCTTGGAGCGGTCGAGATAGCGCACGAAAGCCTCGATACCGCCCTCGTAGTGGAACTCGTTCTGCTTCGGCTCGACGCCGCGCAGATCGGTCAGGATCAGCCGCACGCCGGAATTGAGGAAAGCCAGCTCGCGCAGGCGGTGCTCCAGCGTCGCGTAGTCGAACACCGTCTTGGTGAAGATCGTCGGCGACGGCAGGAAGGTGACCTCTGTGCCGCGCTTGCCGTGGGCGTCGTCGACCACCTTCAGCGGCGCCTCGGCATCGCCCATGCGGAAGCGCATGAAGTGCTCCTTGCCGTCGCGCCAGATCTTGAGGTCGAGATGCTCGGAGAGCGCGTTGACCACCGACAC
>NZ_JAKJEW010000146.1:0-296 GCF_022705245.1 Candidatus Skiveiella danica
GATGACCTTTTCCTTGTGGCCGCGCAGCTTGTCGATGTTGACCACGGGTACGCCGAAGTCCACGCCAAGGTCGCCCAGGTGGCTGACCTCGTCCATCACGGCGGCCACGTGCAGCAGCGCCTTGGACGGGATGCAGCCCACGTTCAGGCAGACGCCGCCCAGCGTGGCGTAGCGTTCGACGATCACGACTTTCAGGCCCAGGTCCGCCGCGCGGAACGCCGCCGAGTAGCCGCCAGGGCCGCCGCCGAGCACCAGCACGTCGCACTCCAGGTCCGCTGCGCCACCGAAACTGGCTG
>NZ_JAKJEW010000146.1:306-597 GCF_022705245.1 Candidatus Skiveiella danica
TGTGACCCGCTGGCGCTGGGAGAAGGCTGTTTTTGTTCGCTTCTTTCCCAACAAGTGCGTCCACCTGTCGGCGGCGACCCGCAAGCTGGTGGAGGAATTCGTCCTCGAACTGTGGTGGGACGACGATGTCTCCCCCGGACGGCTGGAAGACCTGTTGTTCAACCTCATCATCGCGGTGGTCGAGAGCTACACGGGCTGGCGCGACCTGGCCAGCCTGCTGCGGACCAAGCCGCCCGTTGCCATGGATTCGAGAGTTCGCCAGGCCATCGCCCTCATGCGGCGTGATGTGGC
>NZ_JAKJEW010000147.1:0-239 GCF_022705245.1 Candidatus Skiveiella danica
CATCCGTTCCGCCCTTGCGCAGGATGAACTGCCCCAGCACCAGCTTGGCAATCGTCGCGACGACCAGCACCCCAAGCAGCGCCGCCGCGCCCAATGCGCTGCTCAGCAGCACCCGCACCAGCGACCATCCGGGCACGATCTGTGAGCCCGCCACGCCCGCGAGCGCGGCCAGCAGGACCGTGGCCAGAACGACCTTGGCGGCGAAGCGGGGATCAAACCGGGTCGGAGGCATCACACGG
>NZ_JAKJEW010000147.1:318-596 GCF_022705245.1 Candidatus Skiveiella danica
TGTCCATGCTGAAAAACAGGCCCATCAACTTGGAGATGAAAGGGCTCGGCCCGTACATGGCCTGCGTCACCGTCGTGGCGCCACCCTGCGCCGCAAGCGTGAATTCGACAGTATTGCGCGCCTCGAAGGGCTTGATGAAATGGATCTGGAGCACGGCCTTGCTCGGTGCTGAAGATTCGACGATCTCCATGCGGCCGTGACCCACCTCGTTGTTGCCGCTCCACTCGTACACGGCGCCCTTGCCGCTGGCGGCGCCACTGTAACGGCGCTGGATCGCT
>NZ_JAKJEW010000148.1:0-592 GCF_022705245.1 Candidatus Skiveiella danica
GGAGACGAGCTTGCGCCCCTCCATCATGGCATTGATCTTATCCTCGTTGTCCGCATCATCATCTGTGGCAAGGCCGGAAAGCGCCAGATTCATATTCGCGGAGTTTCGTCCACTCTGGCCGGAATGCGCCTCGTCGATGATGATGGCGAACTTGTTATTCTTATGTTCCTGCCCGATCTCAGAGATGATGTACGGGAACTTTTCAATCGTAGATATAATGATGCGCTTGCCGTCCTGTATAGCCTTGCGCAAATCACCGGAATGTTCTGCCCATGTTACGGTGTTCTTGACCTGCATGAACTGCTTGATCGTATTGCGGATCTGCTTATCCAGAATACGACGGTCAGTAACAACAAGGACGGAATCAATCATCGGGTGTCCGTCTTTTTCAAGTCCTATCAGCTGATGCGCCAGCCATGCGATAGAGTTTGACTTTCCGCTTCCGGCGCTGTGCTGGATCAGATAACGTTTGCCGACACCGTTCTCCTGCACATCAGCCAGCAGCTTCTCCACGCAGTCGAGCTGATGGTAACGAGGCCAGATCTGTTTGATGGACTTCTTCTTGGTATCCTCATCCACCTCTTCGATGACC
>NZ_JAKJEW010000149.1:0-272 GCF_022705245.1 Candidatus Skiveiella danica
CAGCGACAGCGCGGTGCGGCCTTCGCGCTGCAGCAGCTTTTCGACCATCTCGCGGCCGCGCGCCACGGTCTCGCGCGTGTGCTGGGCGTTGAACCAGGCGCGCACCTTGGCCTTGCTGCGCGGGCTGCGGATGTAGCCCAGCTCGGCATTCAGCCAGTCGAGTGACGGCCCGCCCTCCTTGGCGGCCACCACCTCCACCGTCTGGCCGTTGGCCAGCGGGGTGTTCAGCGGCACCATGGCACCGTCGACACGTGCACCGCGGCAGCGGTGGC
>NZ_JAKJEW010000149.1:303-592 GCF_022705245.1 Candidatus Skiveiella danica
TCGACCGGCGTGGCGCCCGCGCCCAGCTCGATCACCGTGGCCTGGGGCGTGAAGACGTAGATGCGGTCGTCGAACGACGGACCGGCCACGCCCGCAGCATCACCGGCCTGGTCGACAAAATCGCGCTCCCAGGCCAGCAGCTGGCGCAGCACCGCCTTGCGCGCCTCGGCCACCCGTTCCTCGAACTCACCGGCCGCCAGCACGCCGGCATAGCCCTTGGCGCCGGCCTCCTTGTAGGCCCAGTGCGCGGCGACGCCGAACTCGGCGTGCTCATGCATTTGCCGCGTGC
>NZ_JAKJEW010000014.1:0-104994 GCF_022705245.1 Candidatus Skiveiella danica
TGCTGATCGCGCTGTCGCAGGTCAAGGACTTTCTGGGCCTGCAGGTGACCAGCATGCCAGCCGATTTCTTCGGCATGCTGTCCACGCTGGGCTCGGCGCTGCATACCTTCAATCCGGCCGCGTTCGCCGTCGCGCTGGCTTCACTCGCCATCATCGTCATCTGGCAGTTCTTCATGCCCAAGATCGGCAGCGGCATCCAGTTCACGGGAAAGCTCACGCCGATCCCGGGATCGATCGTCGCCCTGGTCCTGGCCACGCTGGCCGTGTGGCTGCTGAACCTCAAGGTGGACACCATCGGCAGCCGCGGCATCCCGGCCGGCCTGCCGTCCTTCGCCTGGCCGGCCTTCAGCTGGGAATCGGCCAAGTTCCTGCTGATTCCCACGGTGACGCTGGCCTTGCTGGGCGCCATCGAGTCGCTGCTGTGCGCCCGCGTTGCGGACGGCATGATCGACGATCGGCACAACCCCAACCAGGAACTCATGGCCCAGGGCATCGCCAATTTCGTCACGCCCTTCTTCGGCGGTATGCCCGCCACCGGAACCATCGCGCGCACCGTGACCAACATCAAGAGCGGCGCCACCAGCCCGGTCGCCGGCATGGTGCATGCGGCCACGCTGCTGGTCGTGATTCTGGTTGCGGCCCCGCTGGCGTCGCACATTCCGCTGGCCTGCCTGGCCGCCATCCTGATGTTCGTGGCCTGGAACATGGGCGAGTGGCGCGAATTCGTGCACCTGCGCCATTACCGCATGCCCTACCGCATCACCCTGCTGGCGGTGTTCTTCCTGACGGTCGTGTTCGACCTGACAGTCGCCGTCGAGGCCGGCCTGATCGCAGCCTGCGTCACCTTCATCTACCGCATCTCCAGCCTTTCGCGCAGCGAGGCGGTGACCGCCGCCGATCAGCCGGCCCTGGCCGGCCAGGAGGGCAAGGTCCAGGCCCACCGCCTGTACGGTGCGCTCTTCTTCGGCGCGGTCAAGCTGGTTGAGGCGCTGGAGGACCAGCTGCCCGCAGAGGCGCTGATCGTTGACCTCAAGAACGTCATCTACGTGGATTCATCCGGCGCCGACAGCCTGATGAGCTTGCACCGGGCCTGCCGCAAGCGCGGAGTACGACTGATCGTCTGCGGCCTGATGCACCAGCCGCTGGACATGGCGCGCCGTTGCGGCTTCACCGATGCCGTGCCGCCCGCCGATCAGTGCCCTGACCTGGCCGCCGGTCTGTCCGCCGCCCTGGGCAGCGACCGCGACTGAAGGCTAGCGCCCACCCCGGTTCTCGTTCGCCTCGGGGTCCGGCGCAGACAGGGTGCGCAGTACCTTGTCATCCGGGTCGAATACCACCGTGAACACCATCGACGTGTTGGGTCCGTCGAGGTAACGCCAGTCGGCATGGACTTCGCGCTTGAGTTCGTACGGCGTCGTTTTCGCCGGCCGGCCGAGCCGCCTGCGCACCTCCAACCCGTTCATGCCGGGCTGAATCCCGGCGAAGTTGGCCGGCGTGAGCACCTGGCGCAGGGCGGTCATGCGGCCGTCGGGGCCCACCGTGATCATGTAATTTCGCTGGCCAGCCGGCTGGCGGTTGTATTCCAGGACACGACTACCACCAGGCTCGTCCCAGACGGTCTCTGGCGCGCCGAACCTCGCCCGCACATCGGCCTCGGTGGCCACACCCTCTTCGAGTTCACTGATGCGCTGGGCATCACAGCCGGCCAGTGCCAGCAGCGCCAGAAGCGCCCACAACCCGCTCTTGACCTTCGCACATCTGCCGCTCATGGGTTCCCCGGTAAAATGGCGCATCGCCCCGCTCGGGGTGTCCGCCACAAAGGCCACAGTTTATGTCCCTGACCCGCATCTTTCGCCGCCCCGACTACAAGTCCGAGTACACCCAGTTCCTGACGGAACTGCGGGCACAGAAGCCGAATCTGCTGGAACAGCAGATCGCCGGTCGCGCCCTGCTGTGGGACCGCAAGCAGGACCGCGAGGCCCAGGCCGATTTCAACGAAGGCCGCGTGCCGCAGGCGCCCTACGTCTACCAGACGAACGGCTGATCTGAAGGTTTTTCTGCCTTTCCCAGCGTCAAGTGGTCACTTGCTGCTATTGAAGCAATAGCAATTCATGATCGACCCGATTGACGCTGTGGCCGCGCAGCTTCCCGTCGGCGCCACCGTGCCTGACATGCCCGAGGTCGTGGACCATGTGGCCGTGGCGAGGCTCTACGGAGAACCCCTGTTCTCGCTGCCGACCGACCTCTACATTCCGCCCGACGCGCTGGAGGTGTTCCTGGAGGCCTTCGAGGGGCCACTGGATCTGCTGCTGTACCTGATCCGCAAGCAGAACTTCAACATCCTCGACATCCCCATGGCCGGCGTGACACGCCAGTATCTGAGCTACGTGGAGGAGATCCGGACCCGCAATCTGGAGCTGGCGGCCGAATACCTGCTGATGGCAGCCATGCTGATCGAGATCAAGTCGCGCATGCTGCTGCCGCCGCGCAAGATCGCCGAGGGCCAGGAACCCGAAGACCCACGCGCCGAGCTGGTGCGCCGCCTGCTGGAATACGAGCAGATGAAGCTGGCTGCGGCACAGCTCAACGCGCTGCCGCAGGCCGGGCGCGACTTCATCCGCGCCCAGGTCCATATCGAGCAGTCGCTGCGTCCACGCTTTCCCGACGTCCAGCTGGCCGACCTGCAGGAGGCCTGGCGCGACATGCTCAAGCGGGCCCGCCTGGTGCAGCACCACAAGATCAGCCGTGAAGAGCTCAGCGTGCGCGAGCACATGAGCCTGGTCCTGCGCAAGCTGCAGGGCCGGCGTTTCATCGAATTCGAAGCCTTGTTCGACCCGGCCAAGGGGGTCCCGGTGCTGGTGGTGACCTTCATCGCGCTACTGGAGCTGGCCAAGGAGACCCTGATCGAGATCACCCAGGCCGAGGCTTTTGCACCGATCTACGTGCGCCTGGCCTACACGCCGACCTGAATCCACGCCGTCTCAGACGGTTTCAAGCTTGGGCTCACGCCCCATCAGCGCAGCCACCGCCTCGACCGGGCGAAGCCGCCCGTCCAGCAGTGCCACCACCGCCTCACTGATCGGCATGTCGACGCCCGCCACCGCTGCGCGCTGCACCACGGTGCGCGCACTGTAGACACCCTCGGCAACGTGTCCGAGCGAATCGACGGCCTGCTGCAGGCTCAGGCCTTGTGCCAGCAACTGGCCCACCCGGCGGTTGCGGCTGAGGTCGCCCGTGGCGGTCAGCACCAGGTCACCCAGGCCGGACAGGCCCATGAAGGTTTCGGCCCGCGCACCCAGAGCCACGCCGAGCCGCGTCATTTCGGCCAGCCCCCGGGTGACAAGGGCGGCGCGCGCGTTCAGCCCCAGGGCCAGGCCGTCACACAGCCCCGTGGCAATGGCCAGCACGTTTTTCACCGCGCCGCCCACCTCCACGCCAGGCACATCGTCGCTGGCGTAGACGCGCAGCGTGGCACTGTGGAACGCCTGCACCAGCGCTTCGCGCACCCGCGCATGTTCACTGGCGGCCACGAGCGCCGTCGGCTGTCCCTTGGCCACCTCCAGCGCAAAGCTCGGACCACTGAGCACGCCGGCCTTCAGCCGCGGCGCCACGGAAGCGCGGATTTCGTGGCCGAGCATGCCGACGGTCGCCGGATCGGACCCCGTCTGGGGCGCCTCGAAACCCTTGCACAACCACGCCACCGGCGCGGTGCAGGCCTGCAGGGCGGTGAGCGTGTCGCGCAGGCCGGCCATGGGCGTTGCCACGATGACCAGGTCGGCACTGGATGCGTCCAGCTCGACGGCCGGCGCGCACCGAACGGTCAGCGCCTGTGGCAGCGCAATGCCCGGCAGGTAGCGGGCGTTTTCCCGCCGCCCCTGCATGGCCGTGGCTTGAGCCGCATCCCGCGCCCAGAGCTCGACCGCATGCCCATCGGGATGGCGCGCGGCACTGACAGCCAATGCAGTACCCCACGCACCGGCCCCGAATACTATGATTTTCATAGCATCAAATAACCATTCGACGCTAGGAATCAGGCGAAATGAATCAGGAATACTGGGCCGGAGCGGGCGCCGAAGCCGCCTGCGCCTGCTGCTGCTCGTACATGGCCTGGAAGTTGATTTCGGCCAGGTGCACGGGCGGAAAACCGGCGCGGGTGATCACGTCGGCCACGTTGCCGCGCAGATACGGGTAGACGATCTGCGGGCAGGCGATGCCCATGATCGGGCCCATCTGCTCTTCGGGCAGGTTGCGGATCTCGAAGATGCCGGCCTGCTTGCACTCGACCAGAAACACCGTGCGGTCCTTGATCTTGGTCTGCACCGTGGCGGTCACACAGACCTCGAACACGCCCTCGGCCACCGGGCTGGCTTCCACGCCGAGCTGGATGTCCACATTGGGCTGTTCCTGTTCCAGCAGGATGGCGGGGGAATTGGGCTGCTCCAGCGAAGCCTCTTTCAGGTAAACGCGCTGGATCTGGAACACGGGATCTTGGTCGGCCATGGAAATTCTCGGTTGATGAAAAGAAATGGGGATGGGCTCAGGAAACCACCCGCGCTGGCCGCAGGCCAGCGGGCAAGTGCCTCAACGACGCCAATTATCTCAGGTGCGCCCCGGCCCCATGGCGGTGCATGGCGGCAGACTCAATGGCCGTTGAGCAGGGGCATCAGGTCGCCCCGGCGGTCCAACGCCACCAGGTCATCATGCCCGCCCACGTGCGTGGCGCCGATGAAAATCTGCGGCACCGTGCGTTGCCCGGTGATCTCCATCATCCTGATTCGTTCGTCGGGCTTGACGTCGACGCGGATTTCCTCGATCTGCTCCACGCCCTTGGCTTTCAGGATCTGCTTGGCGCGGATGCAATAGGGGCAGACAGCGGTGGTGTACATCTTGACGGCTTGCATACGGATCCCCTGTTTCAGGCCTTTTCCACGGGCAAGTTGGCGTCACGCCAGGAGCGCATGCCCCCCGACAGCGAAAGGGCCTGCTCGTAGCCCAGCTTGCGGGCAATCGACACGGCCCGCCCCGAGCGGGCGCCGGAGGCGCACACCAGGATCACCGGCGTGGCCTTGTTCTTGACCAGCCCCGGAAGCTTCTGCTCCAGCTCGCCCAGCGGCGCGTGGCGGGCACCGGCCACATGGCCGCTGGCATATTCACCGGCCTCGCACACATCCACCACCACGGCCTTTTCCCGATTGATGAGCTGCACGGCGCCAGCGGCCGTCACCGTTCCCGGGCCACCGCCGCCGGTGATCACCGGCCAGGCCAGCATGCCGGCGGACATCAGCGCCACCGCGATCAACATCCAGTTATCCAACAAAAACTTCACTTCGCACCTTTCGTCAACGGCCAGCGGCCACCCTCGATTCTAGAATGGAGGGTTGCTTCCGTTCTTGACCCTTTGATAGAGCCCCTGCCCACCATGTACAAACTCGTCCTCATCCGCCACGGCGAATCCACCTGGAACCTTGAAAACCGCTTCACCGGCTGGACCGACGTGGACCTCACCTCCACCGGTGTTTCACAGGCCATGTCGGCCGGCAAGCTGCTCAAGGCCGAGGGCTATGCCTTCGACCTGGCCTACACCAGCGTCCTCAAGCGCGCCATCCATACGCTGTGGTACACGCTCGACGAGATGGACTGCACCTGGCTGCCGGTGGTCAAGGACTGGCGCCTGAACGAGCGCCACTATGGGGCGCTGCAGGGCCTGAACAAGGCCGACATGGCCAAGCAGTATGGCGACGCGCAGGTGCTGGTCTGGCGCCGCAGCTACGACACGCCGCCGCCCGCCCTCGAGGCCACAGACCCTCGCTGCGAGCGCGGCGACCGGCGCTATGCCGCCCTGAACCCGACCGACGTGCCGCTGACCGAATGCCTGAAGGACACCGTGGCCCGGGTTCTGCCGTTCTGGAACGAATCCATGGCTCCTGCCATCAAGGCCGGCAAGCGGGTTCTGGTGGCCGCGCACGGGAACTCCATCCGGGCGATGGTCAAGTACCTGGACGGCATCGCCGACGCCGACATCGTCGGCCTGAACATCCCCAACGGCATCCCTCTGGTGTATGAGCTTGACGCCAACCTCAAGCCCATCCGCAGCTACTACCTCGGCGACGCCGAAGCGGCGGCCAAGGCGGCCGCGGCCGTGGCCAGCCAGGGCAAGGCCTGAAGCGCCTGGCGACAGGGGTGGGAGGTCCTGAATGAAGGACTTCACGGAACCGGCGAGGCCGTCAAGGCTCCAAGCCTGTATATTTCTTCCCAAAGGTGCTGAAACATGGGTCAAAAACTGAAGATTGCCGGCTGGATTTCCGTGGGTGCCCTGGCGGGCGCGCTCACCACGGTGTCGCTGCAGACCGTCGCGCGCGCAGGTCTGGCGCCTTTGCCGCTGGAAGAGCTGCAGCAGCTGGCGGCCGTTTTTGGCATGATCAAGAGCGACTACGTCGAGCCGGTGGACGAAAAGAAGCTGATCTCCGAGGCGATTTCCGGCATGGTCGCCAGCCTGGATCCACACTCCCAGTACTTTGACAAGAAATCCTACAAGGAATTCCGCGAAGGAACCACCGGGCGGTTCGTCGGCGTGGGTATCGAGATCACGCAGGAAGACGGCCTGGTCAAGGTGGTGTCTCCCATTGAAGGCTCTCCAGCCGACCGTGCCGGCCTCAAGACGGGCGACCTGATCACCCGCATCGACAGCACCGCCGTCAAAGGGCTGTCGCTGAACGAGGCGGTGAAGAAGATGCGCGGCGAACCGAACACCAAGGTGGTGCTGACGATCTACCGCAAGGACGAGAACCGCAGTTTCCCTGTGACGATCACGCGCGAGGAGATCAAGACCCAGTCGGTCAAGGCCAAGGTGATCGAGCCGGGCTACGCCTGGATCCGCCTGTCGCAGTTCCAGGACCGCACGGTGGACGACTTCGTGCGCAAGATCGACGAGATCTACAAGCAGGACCCCAAGCTCAAGGGCCTGGTCCTTGACCTTCGCAACGACCCGGGCGGCCTGCTCGATGCGGCGGTGGCCATCTCAGCCGCTTTCCTGCCGGACAACGTCACCGTGGTCTCCACCAACGGCCAGCTGGCCGAGAGCAAGTTCACCTACAAGGCCTCGCCCGAGTTCTACGCCCGCCGCGGCGCCGACCCGCTCAAGCGCCTGCCCGAGAGCACCCGTGCCGCGTTGCGCACCGTGCCGCTGGTGGTGCTGGTGAACGAGGGCTCGGCGTCCGCCAGCGAAATCGTGGCCGGCGCCCTGCAGGACCACAAGCGCGGCACCGTCATGGGCAGCCAGACCTTCGGCAAGGGTTCGGTGCAGACCGTGCGTCCGCTCGGCCCCGACACCGGCCTGAAAATCACCACCGCGCGCTACTACACGCCCAGCGGCAAGACGATCCAGGCCAAGGGCATCGTGCCCGACGTCCTGGTGGACGAAACACCCGACGGCAATCCGTTTGCGGCGCTGCGCACCCGCGAGGCCGATCTGGAAAAGCACCTGGGCAACGGCGTGGACAAGGAGCAGGCGGATCCGAAGAAGGAGCAGGCCCGTGAAAATGCCCGCGAAGAAGCGCTCAAGAAACTGGAAGAGCAGTCCAGGAAGCCTCTGGCCGAGCGCAAGCCACCGGAATACGGCACCGACAAGGACTTCCCACTGACGCAAGCCCTGAACCGCCTCAAGGGCCAGCCGGTGCTCGTGAGCAAGACCCAGGTCGAGCGCAAGGAAGCGCCCAAGGAAAACTGATCCCGGACAGCGCCTGCCGTCCCGGCAGGCCTGCGGGAGCTCCATGCAAGACGAACAGCTGCTGCGTTATTCCCGTCACATCCTGCTCAATGAACTGGGCGTGGAAGGGCAGGAGCGGCTGCTGGCCTCGCGCGCGCTGGTCATCGGCGCGGGCGGACTGGGTTCACCGGTGGCCCTGTACCTGGGCAGCGCTGGCGTGGGCCACCTGACGATCGTCGACCACGACCATGTCGATGCCACCAACCTGCAGCGCCAGATCGCGCACACGATGGCGCGCGTGGGAGAACCCAAGGCCCACTCGGCGCGTGACGCCATCGCCGAGATCAACCCCGATGTGCGCGTCACGCCGGTGCTTCACCGCGCCGATGATGGCCTGCTCGACGACCTGGTTCCGCAAGCCGATGTCGTCCTGGACTGCACCGACAACTTTGCCACCCGTCACGCCATCAACCGCGCCTGCGTGAAGCACCGCAAGCCGCTGGTTTCGGGCGCGGCCATCCGCTTCGACGGCCAGATTTCGGTCTACGACCCGCGCTCGGGCGCCTCGCCCTGCTACGCCTGCGTCTTCCCGGAGGCGGCCGCCTTCGAAGAGACACGCTGCGCCACCATGGGGGTGTTCGCGCCGCTGGTGGGCATCATCGGCACCCTGCAGGCGGCCGAGGCGATCAAGCTGCTGTGCGGCATCGGCACCTCGCTGGCCGGGCGGCTGCTGATGCTGGACGGGCGCGGCATGGAGTTCACCGAGGTGCGCATTGCCCGCCAGAGCAGTTGCACCGTCTGCGGCGCAACCCCCACCGGGCGCTGAATCAGCGCCCAGGTGCGGGACACGGCCCGTGCCGCTGGCGAAAGTCGCGTGGCAACTCGGGCCGCCCGGCCGCAAACAAGCCGCGGTGGGCCTGCCGTGCGGCCGCCTCCTCGGCCGCATAGGGACCAGGGTGATTGCGCCAGCGGTACGACCAGGCTTGCCCTTCGCGCACCATGAGCGCACCCAGATCCTGCCTGTCCACCTTCACGTGCGCGAGTTCGCGCCCGTAGTCGTCCTGGCGGCGCACGCGCACCTCCACGCGCCGGTTCAGGGCCAGCCGCGCGAGCGCCTGGCGGGACGCCTCGCCGTGGGGCTGGCAGATCTCCGGAGCATCGATGCCGTCGAGCCGCAGCTTGCGCGCCGGGCCGCCGGCGTCGGGCGCCACCCACAGGGTGTCCCCATCCGAGACATGCGAGACTTTTCCGGCATACCCCAACCTCGAATGGGCGCTGGTAGCTATCAATAACGTAGCTACCAGGATGACGCCCGCAACTGAGCACCGTCCGCAACGATGGTCACGACAATGCGGTTTCATCGACGGCGAACCCTGCCGCCACCGCGGCGATCCCCGCGCGCGCCGCCCAAGCGTGCCTGCGCCTGAACCAGCGTGTCGGCCCGAGCCTGCAGCGTGGCCAGCGCGGTGTCGAGTCGCTTCAGTTCGGCATCGTCCAGCGCGCCCAACAGCGAGCGATTGATCGCAGCAACCTGGGGAAACAGCGCGTCGAACAACGCCCGGCCCGCCGGTGTCAGGCTCAGCATCACCGAGCGCCGGTCGCCCGGGCGCGGGTTGCGCGACACCAGCTGCTTGGCCGCCAGGGCAGTGACCGCGCGCGAGGTACGAGCCCGATCGAGCTGCGCCCGCCCCGCCAGCTCCGACGACAGCAAGCCGTCACCTTGCGCCAGCAGGGCCAGGATGCGCCATTCGCGCCGGGTGATGCCGAACGTGCCCTCGCACAGGCGGATGACCTGCGCGCCGCCGGTGACCAGCAAGCGCGAGATGCGATACAGAAACAGGTCGTCGATCGTGCGAGGGTGCGTCAGCAGCGGCGCGGGCATGAGGGTAAGTCCCGAGGATGATTGATTAGGTCAATCGATTGTGGCTGCAATACATTCCACCGCACAACTGCCTCAGCACTTCAGGAGCCACCGATGAAACGCCGCTTGATCCTTATTGGCACCGCCCTGGCGGCTCTCGCCACTGCCGCCCCCCTGGCCCTGCACGCCCAGCCGATCGAGGGGCCGCTGCGCATCGTCGTCGGTTACGCCCCGGGCGGCTCCAGCGACCGCGTGGCCCGCATCGTGGGCGACAAGCTGCAGGCCAAGCTCGGCATCCCGGTCGTTGTGGAAAACAAGACCGGCGCCGGCGGGCGGCTCGCCGCGCAGCAGGTCAAGGCCACACCGACTGGCCAGAGCGTGCTGATGCTGGCCAACCCGGCCGTCATGGTGGTGGCGCCGCTGGTGTTCAAGGACAACGGCTATGACGCCGAACGCGATTTCACCCCGGTGTCCCAAGTCAACGACTACGAGTTCGGCCTGGCTGTGGCCACGGCCGTGCCGGTGCGCGAACTCTCCCACCTCGTGGCCTGGCTGCGCAGCAACCCCGAAAAGGCCAACTTCGGCGTGCCCGCCACCGGCAGCCTGCCGCACTTCTTTGCGTTGATGACGGCCGAGAAAGCCGGCGTGCAGGCGCAGGTGATTGGCTACCGGGGCTCGGGCCCGCTGCTGACCGACCTCATCGGCGGCCAGGTGCCGGTGGCCTTCGACACGCTGGACACGCTGCTGCCGCAGGCCGAGTCCGGCAAGCTGCGCATCCTGGCCACCTCGGGCGCCAAACGCTCACCGTGGAGCCCGGCGGTGCCGACGTTCAAGGAAGCCGGCCTGAACCTCGTGGCCACCGGCTGGAACACCTTCTTCGCCCCGGCCAGCATGCCGAAAGACAAGGTGGAGCGCCTGGCCACAGCCATCCGCGACGTGATGCAGGACCCGGACACCCAGCGCAAGTTCGCCGACGCCAAGATGACGCCCGTGGTCAGCACCCAGGTCCAGACCGTGGCCATGCTGAAGGCGTACCGCGCCCAGTGGGCGCCGGTGGTGCAAAAATCGGGCTACCAGCCCTGATCCGGCGATGGCCACGCGCCCCAACATCATCTTCATCGTCGCCGACGACCTCGGCTTTGCCGACTTGGGCTGCTATGGCGGGCGCGACGCCGAATTCGGCCCCGTTTCTCCCGTGCTCGACGGCCTGGCATCAAAGGGCCTCAGGTTCACCCAGGGTTATGCGAACTCGCCTGTCTGCTCGCCCACGCGCTTTGCACTGATGACCGGGCGCTACCAGTACCGCCTGCGCGGCGCCGCCGAAGAACCGATCAACAGCAAGAGCCGCGGCAGCACCACACTGGGACTGCCGCCCGAGCACCCCACCCTGCCCTCGCTGCTGCGCGCCAGCGGCTACCGCACCGCGCTGATCGGCAAGTGGCACCTGGGCTACCCGCCGTCCTTCGGGCCGCTGCGCTCGGGCTACGAGGAGTTCTTCGGGCCCATGGCCGGCGGCGTGGACTACTTCACCCACTGCGACTCGCGCGGCCAGCACGACCTGTGGTTCGGCGAGGAGGAACGCGCCGACGAGGGGTACCTGACCGACCTGATCACCGCGCGCTCGGAGGACTACATCGACCGCATGGCCGACGGCGCCAAAGCCGGCACGCCCTTCTTCCTCAGCCTGCACTACACCGCCCCCCATTGGCCCTGGGAAACGCGCGACGACGAAGCCCTCGCGCAGGAGGTGAAAAACAACCTCTTCCACCTGCACGGCGGCAACATCCACACCTACCGCCGCATGGTCCACCATATGGACGAAGGCATCGGGCAGGTGATGGCGGCCCTACAGCGCCATGGCCTGACCGACAACACCCTGGTCGTCTTCACCAGCGACAACGGGGGCGAGCGCTTCTCCGACAACTGGCCGCTGGTGGGCGGCAAGATGGACCTGACCGAAGGGGGCATCCGCGTGCCCTGGATCGCGCACTGGCCCGCCGCCATCGCGCCGGGCGGCGTGAGCGCCCAGCAATGTTTGACCATGGACTGGTCGGCCACGATGCTCGATGCGGCCGGCGTGCTTGCCGATGCGGCGTATCCGCTCGATGGCATCTCACTGCTTCCCGTTCTGAAAGACCCCACCAGCAGCTTCCGCCGTCCCCTGCACTGGCGCATGAACCACCGCGGCCAGCGTGCGCTGCGCGACGGCGACTGGAAATACCTGCGCGTGGACGGCCACGACTACCTGTTCAACATCCCCGCCGACGAGCGCGAACGCGCCAACCAAGCAGGCCGCGAGCCGGCGCGGCTGGCGGCGATGCGCGCGGCCTGGGAGGCATGGGAGGCCACGATGCCGCCGATCCCCGCGGATGCGACCGTCAGCCTGGGCTATTCCGTCAAGGACATGCCGCAGCGCTGAACCACCCTCCTGCCGCGCCAGCGGCATGCGCGCCGGCGCGTACCATCGGCACTCATGCCAAAGCTGCAGCGCCTTTTCCCTTTCCTGTCCTGGCCCCGTCCCGACGCCACGCTGCTGCGCGGTGAAATGCCCGCGGGCCTGACCGTCGGGCTGATGATCATTCCCCAAGGCGTGGCTTATGCCGCGCTGGCCGGGATGCCACTAGCCACCGGCATCTATGCCTCCCTGCTGCCGACGCTGGTGGCGGTGCTGTTCAGCGCCTCCACGCGGCTGTCGGTCGGACCCACCGCGCTGACCTAGCTGCTGGTCGGCACCTCACTGCATGGCCTGGCCGAGCCCGGCAGCGCCCACTGGGTCGAGCTGGCCGTCTGGCTGGCCCTGCTAACGGGCACGTTGCAGGTCGTACTCGGCTTCGTGCGTTTTGGCTGGCTGCTCAACCTCGTCCGTTCCCCGGTGCTGATGGGGTTCACGCAGGCGGCAGCGCTGTTGATCATTGCATCGCAACTGCCAGCCGTGCTGGGTGTCGAGACCGGCTGGCAACAGTGGCTTGCCGCGCCCCACCGGCACGCCGCTTCGAAGGCCTTTGGACTGATCAGCCTCGCGTTGCTGGTGCTGGCGCGCCGCTGGCGGCCCGCCTTTCCCTCGGTGTTGTTCATCGTAGCGGGAATGACCGCCATCAGCGCCTGGGCCGGCTTCGAAGCCTCGGGCGGCAAGGTCGTGCGCGCACTGGCCGCGGGTCTGCCCTCGCGGTACCTGCCGGGCCTGCCGGACTGGCACACTCTGGGACAGTTGCTGCTGCCCACGCTGGTCATCACCCTGGTGAGCTTTCTGGAAACCGCCTCCAGCGCCAAAGTGGAAAACCAGGGCGAAGGCCAGATCTGGAACCAGAACCAGGACCTCATTGGCCAGGGGCTGGCCAAGATCGCCTCGGGCCTGAGCGGCGCCTTCCCCACCAGTTCATCGTTTTCGCGCTCGGCCCTCAACATCTATGCGGGCGCCAGGACCGGCTGGGCCACGGTGGTGTCCGTCGCAGTGGTTGTAATCGCGCTGCTGCTGTTCACCCCGGCACTGCGCTACGTGCCCCAGGCCGTGCTGGCGGCCATTGTCCTCGTCGCGGTGGTGGGCTTGCTGAAGCCGCGGCGGTTTGCCCACCTCTGGCGCGTCTCGCGTGTGGAGGCCACCATCGCCGGTGTCACCTTTCTCATCACGCTGGCGACAGCCCCGCGGCTCTACTGGGGCGTGCTGGCCGGCGTGCTGATGGGCCTAACGCATTTCCTGCACCATCGCCTGCACCCGCGCATCATTGAAGTGGGCCTGCATCCGGATGGCAGCCTTCGGGACCGGAACCTCTGGAATTTGCCGCCTCTGGCGCCGGGTCTGTACGCCTTGCGCATGGACGCCGACCTGGATTTCGCCGCCGCCAATGAGTTCGAGCGGGTCGTTCTCGACCACCTGTCCGCTAATCCCGACCTGAAGCAGGTCTGCCTGTTCGCACAGCCGATCAACCGCATCGACGCCACCGGGGTGGAAACCTTCGGCCAGATCCGCCGGCAGCTGACGGCCCGGGGCATCACCCTGCACATCAGCGGCATCAAGCTGCCCGTGGAAACCGTGCTGCGCCATGCGGGCGAGCTGCCGGGAGACCCGATGCTGAAGTCCTACCGCACCGACACCGAGGCGCTGGCCGCGCTGGCTTGCCAGCACGGAGAACCCGCCGACATGGCCGCCGCAACCATCTGACGCGGGGTCCACCGCGCAGCCGGCAAGACCCTTAAATCCTATATTGATAGCAACAAATCACCATAAGACGATGGAATAAGGCTATTTTTGTCCATTTTTCCACCAGGAACGACCTGCCGTCCCGCTCCAGGCAACGCGCCGTCAATTTCCCGCTCAATGCGGTGGGTCCCGCGGGATTTTTTTCCGGTCGCGCGCCTGGCGGCGCAAGTCCTCCAGACCCGGCGGATCGCCAGGGAACCACAACCACTGCACATCCGTGCCGCCTTTGCGCAGGATGAACTGCCCCAACGCCAGCCAGGCGATCGCGGCAATGACCAGTGCGGCCACCAGCAACGCCGCGCCCAATGCGCTGCTCAGCAGCACCCGCACCAGCGACCATCCGGGCACGATCTGTGAGCCCGCCACGCCGGCCAGGACACCCAGCAGCAGTGTGGCCAGTACCACCTTGGCCACGAAACGGAGATTGGCGCGCAGATCGGGCATGAGATCGATGACGATGGGGCTCAGCCGATCGTGCGCCGCGCCTCGAAGACCTGAAGCTGTGGCGGTTCGACGGCCAGAGCCCCGAGCGCCCTGGCAAAAGCACGCGAGGCAGGCACCGCAAAATGTGCTGCCAGCGCGGCCTGGTCCGCCCATTCCTCCACAAAGACCAGCCGCAGCGGGTTTTCCACATCCTGGTGCACCGCATGGGCCAGGCAGCCGGCCTCGGCACGCGAGCGCCGCACATGCTCCAGGCTCAGCGCCAGCGCCTGCTCCAGGTTCTCTTCCTTCAACACCACGCTGCCCGTCACGATGATCATCAGTCTGCTCCTGTTCGAGAGTGGGCGGTCACCCGGTGCGACCGGGATCGACCTTGGCGTAGGTCAGCACATGGTGCGCCAGCAGGCCGGAAGTCGCACCCCGGCACTCGGCGGTGCCGTAGGCGCTGCGGTGGCCCAGCTTCAGCACGCTGGCAGTGCACAGCACATCCTCCTGGCGCGCGCTGCGCAGAAACGCCGTCTTCATGTCGGAGGTGACCCAGTGTTCGCGGGTGCCGCGGCGGGTCATGATCGCGAGCCACATCGCCACGTCTGCGGCCCCCATCAGGGTCATGCCGCTGACGATACCGCCGGGGCGCTCCAGCGCCGGATCAAACGGCACGCGCAGCGTGCAGCTGCCCGGCGCGCAGGCCTCGACCGTGAAGCCGTAGGGTTTCAGGAACGCGGTCTGTGCAAGGACCTCGGCAAGGTCGGCAAGCGTGGGCGTTTGATCGGTCATCGCCCGCAGGTTACCGTGCGGCGGGCCACCCGTCCAGCAACGCGCTGCCGCCGCGCCAGCCAGCTTCAGGGCGCGATCTTGCGCTTGAGAAAACGCGCCACCGGCTGGGGCAGGCCGTCCAGCGAACCCAGGATCTTGGGCAGCATCTTGAGCTTCAGGCCCGACAGCGAGGGCGGCACCATGGCTTCAATGAGGTGTGGCCCCGGCGTCGTCAGGGCGTGCTCGAGCGCCTGCACGAATTCCTCGGTGGTGTGCGCGCGCACCGACGGCACGCCCATGCTACGCCCCAGGTCGGCAAAGTGGATCACCGGCCCCGCCAGGTCGAGCTGCGAACGCGCCTTGGCACCCACCGCCGACTCTTCGGCCCCCACGCGCTCGAGTTCGATGTTGAGCACCGCATAGGCGGCGTTGTTGAAGATGACGGTGGTCACGTTGAGCTTCTCGCGTGCCATCGTCCACAACGCCTGCACGGTGTACATGGACGAGCCGTCACCGGCCAGCGCCAGCACCGGCCGGTCCGGGCAGGCAATCGCTGCGCCCACCGCGCTGGGCAGGCCCTGCCCGATGGCCCCGCCGGTGAGGGTGATGAGGTCGTGCCGCGGCGCGCCGGCCGTGAACTTGGAGAGCATGAGCCCGGAGGTGATGGCTTCGTCCACCACGATGGCGTTGGCGGGCAGCAGGTGGCCAATGGCCTTGCAGGCTTTTTCAGAGGTCAGCTTGCGGCCACGCGGGCGGCCCGGGCGGCTGGCCGGGGCCAAGGCAGGCACCGCAGCGTCGGCCCCCAGGGCGCGCGCCAGCTTCTGCAGGCTGCCCGCGGCGTCCTGCTCGGGGCTGGACAGGGCGTGCACGGTGCAGCGGTCGGGCACCAGGTAGCTCTTCTTGTCGGGATAGGCAAAAAAGGACACGGGGGCCTTGGCATCGACCAGGACGAGGTGGTCAACGTCCTTGAGCTGCACGCCCGCGAGCTCGGCCAGGTAGGCAATGCGCTCCACCACCGGCAGGCCCGCGCCGCGCTCCAGGCGGGTGGGAAAGGTTTCGGCCAGCAGCTTCACGCCGCTGTGCGCGGCAATCTGCGCCGCCGCGAGCAGGCTGGGTTCACGCAGCGCCCGTCCCCCCAGCAGCAGCGCCACCTTGCCGCCCGAGCGCACGGCCTGGGCCACCGCCTGCACCGTGGCGTCGTCTGCCACCGGCGGCTGCGGCATGGGTGGCACCACGGCCGGCACGCCGCCCTCGCCCCAGGACACATCGGCCGGCAGGATCAGCGTGGCCACCTGCCCCGGCAGGCCGCGCGCCGCAACGATGGCGTCGGCCGCATCCCGGCTGAGCGCGGCCGTGGATTGGGAGGTGCGCACAAAACCCGGCGACACGTTACGGGCGACGGTTTCGATATCGGACTGCAGCTGGGCGTCGAACCGGGTGTGGTACGTGGCGTGGTCGCCCACGATGTTCACCACCGGCACCTTGCCCTTGCGCGCGTTGTGCAGGTTGGCCAGGCCGTTGCCCAGGCCGCAGCCCAGGTGCAAGAGCGTGGCGGCGGGCTTGTCGGCCATGCGGGCATAGCCATCGGCTGCACCGGTGGCCACGCCTTCGAACAGGGCCAGCACGGCACGCATCTTCGGCTCGCTGTCCAGCGCGGCCACAAAGTGCATCTCGCTGGTGCCGGGGTTGGTGAAGCAGACATCGATGCCGGCATCGACCAGCGTTTTCATCAGGGCTTGGGCGCCGTTGGGCATGGAGGGCTCCTCGTCAGGGTGTGATTCAGGCAACTCAGGCCTGATCGGGTTGGATATGGCGGCGCATGGTCAGGGCAAACAGAAGCCCGCCGGCGTACATCAGCACGCCGTAGAGCGCCCCGGGAATGGCCATCGCGTCCACCTTGAGCACTGAACTGGCGATCACCAGCGCCAGCGCGGCATTCTGCACCGCGGTTTCAATGCCCAGCGTGACCGACTGGCTGCGCGACAGCCGCACGGCCAGGGCCACCGCGAAGCCGATGCACAGCATGGTCACGTTCAGGATCACCGCGAACGGCGCCAGGGTCGCGAAGTTGTCGCGCAGCAGCGCCCAGTTCTTTACCACCGCCGCCACGACGATGAACAGGAACAGGCCGGTCGCGATCCGCGTGGCGCGAGGCTCGAAAGCCAGCGACGGCTGCGGCCACCGATGGCGCACGAACATGCCCAGGCTGGCCGGAATCGCCAGCACCACGGCCACCTGGCCCATCATCAGGCCCACTGGCACGTTTACCGCCCGTGCCTCCCCCAGGAAATGGCCCAGAGACCAGGTCACCAGCAACGGCAGGGTGAAGATCGTGATCACGCTGGCGATCGCGGTGAAGCTCAACGCCAGCGCCACGTCGCCGCGGGCCAGGTAGGTCAGCAGGTTGGAGGTGGTTCCGGTGGGGCAGGCCGCCAGGATCATGAATCCGACGGCGAACACGCCGGTCACCCCGAACGCCTTGAGCATGAGAAAACACACCAGCGGCAACAGCAAGAAGTGACACAACACCCCCACCAGCAAGGCGCGCGGCTGCGCCAGGATGCGGCGGAAATCCGCCGGCGTCAGCCCCAGACCGAGCGAGAACATGATGAACGCCAGAATCCCCGGCAGCAGCACGCTGGAAAGAATGTCGCCTTGCATGGGATCTCCTGGTGGTGAGGGGAGGAACAGCCGACCGGCCGTCAGCCTCCGCCGGCGATCGATCGCGCCGCCGCCCGCGCCGTGAGGATACAGCCGGGCAGGAAGGTGCCCTCCAGCGAGCGCTTGCCGCTGGCGCCGCCCCCGCCGAATCCGGCGGCCTCGCCCACGCAGTACAGGCCTGGCAACGGCTGGCCACGGGCATCGAGCACGCGGCTGTGCAGGTCGGTCTGCAAGCCCCCCAGGCTCTTGCGGGTGATCAGCTGCATCTGGATCGCGATGAAGGGCCCGGCACCGGGTTGTTGCAGCGGGGCCGGCTTGCAGGTACGCAACTTGTCCGGGCCCCAGTGGCGGGCGTGCTCGATGCGGCGGATCTGGTCATCGTTGACCGTTCGTTGGCCACCGGAGAAATTGGCGTCGAAGGCATCGGCCGTGGCCTGAAGCACCTCGGCGCGGACATCGTCGGTGCCGGCCAGCGCGTTCATCTTTGCGGCCAGGCCGGCCAGCGTGTCATCCACCAGGAAATGCGGGCTCTCGGCGGCCATCTGCTTCACCAGCCGGTGGTTGCCGAGCAGGGTTTCCTTCAGGAACATCGGGAACTGCCGGTCGCGCACGCGCTGGTTGTGCTCGGCCCCGGAAATGGCGAACTCCTTCGCCGCGATGCGCCAGTTCAACAGGTGCCAGGTCCAGGGCTTCTCCTGGGCGGCCACTCGCTGGCACAGCTCGTGGGTGTCAAAGCCGGTGACCAGCGGCTCGGGCCCGATGCGCTCGCCCCGGTGGTTGAGCCACAGCGCCGACTTGCAGGGGATGGTGGACAGGCCATGGCCCTCGAAATGCGGGAAGGGATGCGGAAAGCCGGCGGCATAGTTCCACATCTCGCCGGCGTGGGTGATGCGCCCGCCCAGGCCGGCCACCAGGTGATGCAGCCGGCCGTCGGCAAACGGGTGGGCGCCGTTGAGCATGGTGGCAGGCAGGGGACGGTGCTGGGGCCAGTTGGCGCGGGTTTCTTCGTGGCTGCCGTTGATGCCGCCCATCGCGAGCACCACCACCGGGGCGGCCAAGCGCACTTCGGCACCGTCGGCTTCATCGATCGCAAGCGCGCCGCTCACGGCGCCGCTTTCGCTCTCCAGCGCCGTCACACGGTGCCGGCTGAGCAACGTGAGGCGCCCGCCCGAACCGGCCTCGCGCGCCAGCTCGATCATGCGCAAGGTCATGTGGCGCGAGGTGCCCCAGACGATGTGATAGCGCGGCAAGCTGTTGCCATTGCCCAGCAGGCCGCGCTCAACCCAGTTCACGGCGGGCATGAACTTCAGGCCGCAGGCGATCAGCCAGTCGTAGACCTCGGCGCGGGAGTGTTCGACGTAGTAGCGCGCCCACTGGCGGGGCAACACATCCTGCTCGCCGAGTTCGCCGAAACGAATCCAGTCGCGCAGAGCAATCTCGGGGGAGTCCTTGAGTTTCATGCGCCGCTGCAGCGGCGTGTCCACCAGCGCCATGCCGCCGAAGGCCCACAGGGCCAGGCCGCCCAGCCGCTCGGGCGTGTCGCGATCCACCAGGGTCACGCGCTGCCCGGCGCGCAGGCATTCCAGCGCGGTCACCAGCCCGGCCAAGCCGCCGCCGATGATGAGAACATCCGATTGAACCGTGCCTGCCATGTTGGTCTCCTTGTATCATGCGCCCACCTGCATCAGGCGCCGCAATGGCCTTGCCGCCAGGAAGCCGCACCGCCACCACGCCATGTCTGCGCATTCCGTCGTTTCAGCCCGAACCGCGCCCATGCCCGGCGCCCGACAGCCGGGTGTCGCCCCGCATGATGGCCGCTGTGGACGGCTCCGTCTGTCGGGCACCCGACGATCAGGCGGGGCCAGGCGCCTCGCGAACCCTGCGGCATGAACGCACCGGACGCCCTCACTGCGTATCGGCCGCTGATCGGTCAGGGTCGCTGGTTTTCAACCCTGCCGCCCGAGCGACAGGAACAGCTGCTGGAGCATGCCGTCGTGCAGAAAGTGCCCGCCGGCGCGGCCTTGTTCCTTCGAGGCGATGCCAACTCGGGCCTGTATTGCCTTGTGGAAGGCTCTCTGCTGATCGGCGCCGTGAGTGCCGACGCGCGCGAGGCCACTCTGGGCCTGCTGGAGCCGCCGCAGTGGTTCGGTGAAATCGCCCTGTTCGATGACGGTCCGCGCACCCACGATGCCCATGCGCGCGTGGCCAGCCGCCTGCTGCTGGTGCCGCGTCCGGCCCTGCTGCGCCTGCTGGCCGCCGAGCCGCAATGGTGGCACCATCTGGGCCAGTTGCTGGCCGAGAAGGTGCGCGCCCTGTTCGAGAGCCTGGAGGACATGGCCGTGCTGGCCGCGCCGGCCCGCGTGGCGCGCCGACTGCTGGCGATGGCCACCGGCCACGGCATGCTGGCACCCGGCATCACCCACTTGACGATCGCCGTCAACCAGGAACAGCTCGGCGCCATGCTCTCGCTCACGCGCCAGACCATCAGCGAGGTGCTGCGCGAATTCGAGGCGCAGGGCTGGCTCAAGCGCCGCTACGGCGCCATCGAGCTGCTCGACACCGCCGCCCTGAGCCGCATCGGGCAGCCCCAGGGCATGGCCGCCGCGGCTGGGGCGGCTGCGGCGGCGCAAAGGGTCTGAGACGGGGGCCCTTGCGCTGCGGTCCGGTATGGTATCGGCAGGCGCGGCGCCGCCACCCCTGTCACGCCCCGACGATCCAGCCTTCCAGGGGATCAAAAGCGGGCAAGCCCCATCCGGGTCCGGCGTCGGCGCGGGGCGCAACCGCCTGTTGCCACAGCGCCCAGGCCGCCTGCATCAGGCACAGGACCGCGTCCAGGCTGTCACCGGTGGCATCGTCGGCCAGCGCATCGCGCTGCGCGTGCGTCAGTCGCAGGCGCAGGCCGGCCGACCGCAGCAGCGGCACCTCACCCGACTCCAGTGCGGCCAGGATGCTGCGCCGGGCGATCAGGCGCTCGGGTGTCTGCCGGGCCCGGTCGTCAGCCTTGTAGCTGCGCGAAGGGGTTGGCGCGTGGGCCAGCGCCTGGCGCGCCAGCAGGCCGGGGTAGGCTTCCAGGGCCACGCGATCGGTGTCGCCAGGATGCAGGCCCGGCAGGTGCGCACCGGCATCGAGCAACAGCGGCACGCCCGCGTGCAACATGAAAGCCACCGGCGGGTTGACCCACTTCATGCTGGGGCTGGAGCCGGCCGGGCCGTCGGTGGCGCGGTGCGCGAACTTGCCACCGGGCGGCCGCGCATCGCAGAACGCGGCAAACGCCGCACGGATCTCGGCGCGGCTCAGGCCGCCGTAGTGGCGCACGCAGGCGAGCCACTCGGTGGGCCAGCCCAGCGTCTCGACCAGCTCTCGCGGCAAGCCGAACGGCAGGTCGAAGCCGCCCACCCAGGGTGGACGCGGCTCTTTCAACCAGGCGGCGAAGGCCCCCAGGGTTTCGAATCGCTCCATTTTCAATAGCGTAATACGTCCATTCGACGCTGGGCTATGGCCGATATTTCCTTGAGAATCAGGAAAAAGGGACTCCCCGAGCGCCACCACCACCGGCTTGCGCCGCGAGGGGCTGCTGCTGAAGTCGCAGCCCAGAAGCAAACGTGCCGCGCTCACGGTGCAAGCTCCTTGCGGCGCGCGG
This sequence comes from Candidatus Skiveiella danica, assembly GCF_022705245.1. Taxonomy (NCBI): domain Bacteria; kingdom Pseudomonadati; phylum Pseudomonadota; class Betaproteobacteria; order Burkholderiales; family Comamonadaceae; genus Candidatus Skiveiella; species Candidatus Skiveiella danica. The sequence continues at coordinate 21,263 of NZ_JAKJEW010000014.1, forward strand.
CGGCGCGATGTGTCCCGGATGCGGCGCGTCGGCTCATGTGATCGCCGCCATCAGCCCAGCGCGAGCGCCATGACGCCAGCCGCAATCAGCACCGCGCCGGCCAGGCGCAGCGCCCGGTCGCCTTCGCCGAGCAGGTGCCCGCCGATCAACGCGGCAAACAGCATCGACACCTCGCGCGCCGGCGCCACGTGCGACAGCGGCGCGACCTGCATGGCATACAGCACCAGCACATAGGACACCGGGCTGACGATGCCCACGAGCACGGCGTATTTCCACTGCCGGCGCCACAGGTCCCAGGCCGTCGGGCGGTCCCGCAGCACGGACGGCAGCAGGAACGCGGTGCGCACCACCCCGCCGACATAGTCCAGCAGGATGGGCGACATCAGCACCACCTTGACCGCGTAGCCGTCCACCACCGTGTAGGCGGCGATGAACACGCCGGTCAGCAGCCCGTAGCGCAGGCCGCGCAGCACGCGCTGGCGCTGCGCCGGGTCGTGCGTGGCGCGCAGCAGCCCCGGCCCACCGGCAATCAGAAACACGCCCCCCACCACGCCGCCGATGCCCGCCGCTCCCAGCAGCGTGAGGCGCTCGCCCAGCAGCCCGATCGCCACCAGGGACGACAGCAACGGGCCAGAGCCGCGCGCCAGCGGGTAGACCACGGTGAGATCGGCTTTGCGGTAGCCGCGCAGCAGTACGAGGTAATACACCAGGTGCAGCACCGCGCTGGCCAGGATGAAGGCCCAGGGCACCAGGCCCCAGAGCGGCACCTGCTGCCAGCCCAGCCACAGGCCCAGCGGCGCCCAGAACACCGTCATCACGATGCCGGTGAAGGCCGCGAAGCGGGCATCCCCGCCGGCCTTCTTGGCCGCGATGTTCCAGCTCGCGTGAATCAGGCCCGCCAGGATGACGAGCGCCAGGGCGGAGGCAGGCAAAACAGTTCCCGGATCAGCCAGCGCCGGGCCGCCCCAAGCTGGCTGCGGCCCCCTCGGGGGGCAGCGAAGCACACGCAGTGGCGAGCGTGGGGGCCATACTCAGCCGGCCAGCCGCACCCGCAAGGCTTCGGGCAGCGCTTCGCCCCGCAGCGGTGTGCCAGGGCCGGCTTCGTACCGGCACCAGACGCGGGTCTCACGGCCGCTGGCCAGTTCGAGCACGCCGTCGCCATCCAGAAAACGATGCCGAACGGTGAATGATTTTCCGCCCAGCCGCTCCACGCAGGACTCGACGATGCAGCGCTCGCCAAAGGTGGGGGAACGCACGAAGCTGCATTCGGTGTGCACCAGCGGCAGGCTCAGGTGTTCGGCCCGCATGCGCGCGGCGCTGTAGCCGGCCTCGGCAAACAGGTGCCAGCTCGCCGCGTCCATCCAGCGGTAATAGGTCGGATAGAAGATGATGCCCGCCGGGTCGCAGTCGCCCCACTCCACGGTGCGCTGCATGCGGGTGGTGAAACCGCCCTGTCCTGCCTGCGCCGGCACATGGCTCACCGGACACCCCCCGCGCTGGCCAGCGCGGTGCTGTTCGCCCTGGAAGCGCCGCGGCGACTCATCGCGCGCCCGGCTCCGTCAGGCCCGGCCGATGATGGAGGCCGTGGCCAGCAGCTCTTCGAGCAGCGCCAGCGACACGGACCCCGACACGCTGTAGGGATCGAGCTCGGCGCGCTCGGCGTACTTCAGCAGGATGCTGGTGTTGATCCGTGCGACGTTGACCTGCCCCATCGTCCAGCCGCCAAAGCGACGTTCGGAGATTTCCTCGTAGTGCAGCAGCACCACGTCCTTGTGGCGCGGATCCTTCTGGATGTGGCCGTAGAGGTCGCTCACCGCCATGCGCCCGCCTTCGAGCGCCTGCAGGAAGATGCCGCCGCCATAGCAGAGGATGCCGGTGATGCCGCAGGACGGGTTGAACTGGCGCGACTGGGCCAGGATGTCCTCGATCACGTCGGGGCTGGGGTCGACGGCGCGGCTGGCGTAGAGCAGGCGTACAAGCATGGGGCGTCCTAGCGGGGAATGAGGGAGAGAAATTCGCGACGCAGGTTGGGGTCTTTCAGGAAGGCCCCTCGCATCACGGAGTTGATCATCTTGCTGTCCATGTCCTTGACGCCGCGCCAGGCCATGCAGAAGTGGCTGGCCTCCATGACGATGGCCAGACCGTCGGGCTGCGTCTTTTCCTGGATCAGGTCGGCGAGCTGGATCACGGCCTCTTCCTGAATCTGGGGCCGGTTCATGATCCATTCGGCAATGCGCGCGTACTTGGACAGGCCGATCACATTGGTGCGCTCGTTGGGCATCACGCCGATCCAGACCTTGCCGATGACCGGGCAGAAGTGGTGGCTGCAGGCGCTGCGCACTGTGATGGGACCGACGATCATCAGTTCGTTCAGGTGCTCGGCATTGGGAAACTCCGTGATGCCGGGAGGGTGCACGTAGCGACCCCTGAACACCTCGTTGACATACATCTTGGCCACCCGGCGTGCGGTATCCGAGGTGTTGTGGTCGTTGTCGGTGTCGATCACCAGGCTGTCGAGCACGCCCTGCATCTTGACCGTGACCTCATCGAGCATCTTCTCGAGCTCGCCGGGCTCGATGAAATCCGCGATGTTGTCGTTGGCGTTGAAGCGCTTGCGGGCGGCCTTGATGCGCTCGCGGATCTTCACGGAAACCGGCGTGCCTTCGTCAATTTCGGCTGGGCTCATGGCGTCGGGTCTCTTCATTAACATGGAAAGATGGTACCAGCGATTGATGAGTGGGGTTATTGGGCCTATCCCAGCGTGAAATGGTCATAGCACGCTATACATTTTGCAGTGCCTGTCAGCCGCTGGCGAATCGCCGCGAGCCGCGGAAACGCGTTGCTCCCGTTTGACAGTGTCATGCGATTGTCACAAACCGCCGTTCCAATGGTCTGCACAACAACAAGATCATGAAAGGAGATCCCCCACATGACCCTCACGCCCTGGCTTCTGGCGCTGCCCCTGGTGGCCCTCGCCGCGATCCCGGCCTGGCGGGCCGCCCGCATGCGCCGGCGCCGCGCCTTCATCGAGGCCTATCGTTTTGCACCGCACCTGCGCGCCCAGGTGCTGCAGACGTGGCCGAACCTGCACCCTGGCGCCCTGAACGATGTCGAGCGCGGGCTGCGCCAGTTCTTCCGGGTCAGCCTTGCGGCGCGCGGGCGCATGGTGGCCATGCCCTCCAAGGTGATCGATGAACTCTGGCACGCCTTGATCCTCGACACCGCGCGCTACCAGTTCTTCTGCCGCCACGCCTTCGGTCGGGTGCTGCACCACACGCCCGCCGCGGCGATGCGCGCGCAGGCCCGCGGCGCCGAGCCGCTGCGCCGCGCCTGGCGGCTGGCCTGTGCCGACGAGGGCCTGGACCCGCGCCAGGCTGCCGCCTTGCCGCTGATGTTCGAGCTGGACACGACATTGGCCATTCCCGGCGGCTTTCGCTATGAGCCCGACTGCAGCCGACCGGGCAGCAGCGCCTGGTGCGGCAATGCGCTGGGTTGCGGAAGCACCGGGTGCGGAAGTTCGCACGGCAGCGACGGCGGTGATGCGGGTGGCGACGGCGGCGGTGATGGCGGTGGATGCGGCGGCGGAGGCGACTGAACGTCTGGCTGCTGCGGACCCGACGTCGGTCAGTAGCGCCTGCCGGTCAGAAAAAGCGCCAGGCGCATCAGCCCCAACGCCAGGCGCTCTTTGACCCGTTGCAGCAGCGGCCGGTTCGCGTACTCCTGCGCCGCCACCGGCCGGCCGCCATGGGCCATCGCATCGACCAGGCGCGTGCGCAGTTCAACCGCAAAGGCACTGTCCTGAACCACCACGTTGGCTTCGCGCGCCAGCAGCAGGCTCAAGGGGTCGAGGTTCGAGGAGCCGACCGTGGCCCAGGCCCGCGAGGTGCCCGCGTCGATCACGGCCACCTTGGCGTGCAGAAAACTGGCGGTGTACTCGTGTATTTCGATCCCGGCATCCATCAGCGGGCCATAGACCGGGCGCGCCGCATGGAACTGCATGAAATACTCATAGCGACCTTGCAGCAGCAGGCGCACCTTCACGCCACGGCGCGCCGCGTGAATCAGCGCACGGCGAAGCCGCCTTCCGGGCAGGAAATAGGCGTTGGCAATGATGATCTCCTGCGTGGCCCCGGCGATGGCGCGGCGGTAGGCGCGCTCGATCCGGCTGCGGTTGAGCACGTTGTCACGCAGCAGCAGCGTGGCACGTGCCACCTTGCGTCCCTGCGTGTCGGCTTCGGGTGCGCGACGCCAAGGCAGGTTCAGACCGGCTGCTCGCAGCGTGCTGAAGGCATGGGGAAAATGATGGGCCCGCATGTCGCGCACGCCCTGCATGCGCCACCACAACTGCGCCGTGGTTTCCTGGGCCTGCAGCACCAGTGCGCCCGAGGCGCGCACGGCAAAGTCCAGCCGGGGCTCGTTCAGGCGACCATGATGCGGATCATGAAAGTCGTCCAGGATGTTGATGCCGCCGCAAAAGGCCAGCCGCCCATCGATCACGCAGAGCTTGCGGTGCAGCCGGCGCCAGCGGCTGGGAATCAGCAGTCCCAGCGTGCCCAGGGGCGCGTAGACCGACCATTGCACGCCGGCGGTCTCGAAGCGCTTGCGCCACAATGGCGGCAACGCATCGGTGCCCACGCCATCCACCACCACCCAGGTTGTCACACCGCGGGTTGCGGCGCGCACCAGCGCTTCAGCCACCTCGACGGCCTCGCCGGTGAAGTCGAAGATGTAGGTTTCCAGCCGGACCTCGGAGCGGGCGTGGTCCATCGCGGCAACGAGCGCCGGGAAGTATTCCTGGCTGCCCTGCAGCAACTCGATCTGGTGCGGGTCGCGCGAGTCGTGGGCACGCGCAGTCATGTCAGCCCAGACCGAATTCGCCGATCAGCGGCAGGTGATCGGACATCCGTCCCCAGATCCGGCCACGGGGCACGTGCAGGCTCAATGGTTTGAGGCCGCGCGCAAAGATCTGGTCCAGCTGGACCACCGGCAGGCGCGAAGGATAGGTCGGACAGCGCACCGTATCTGACGAGCGCATGCCGATGCCATGCAGGGTTCGCTGGATGCGCGTGCCCCAGTCGTTGAAGTCGCCCGCCACCACCAGCGCCGCGTCGTGGGGCACCTCCCGCTCGATGTAGCGTCCAAGCTGCGCGACCTGGCGCGCCCGGCTGGCAGGGATCAGCCCGAAGTGCACCACGATCACGTGCACCACCCGCCCCTGCACATCGACCTCCACGTGCAACAAGCCGCGCTGCTCGAAACGATGGTCCGACATGTCCTCATGGCGGTGCGCCAGGACCGGCCAGCGCGACAGCAGGGCATTGCCATGTTCGCCGTGGCGCGTGACGGCGTTGGTGCGGTAGACCGCCTCGTAGCCCTCGGGCGCCAGGAACTCGGCCTGGGGCAGATCGGGCCAGTGCGTGAAGTAATGCTGCTGGCGCCGGTGCACCTTGCGGACTTCCTGCAGGCAGATGATGTCGGCGTCGATCTGTTCGATGGCGTGGCCGAGGTTGTGAATCTCCAGCCGCTGTCGGGGCCCCACGCCCTGCACACCCTTGTGGATGTTGTAGGTGGCGATGCGCAGCGTGTCCTGAAGTGTGTTCACACGCAAACCTTACCCCAAAAATCGAGGCAACATCAGCACTGCCTCGGCATTGGATGACGAAAAACAGGCATCGGCCGCCGCCTGCCAGGGCAGCCACTGGTAGTTCGTGTGCTCATGCGGGTTCAGCCGAACCGGCGTACCGACAGGCACTTCGAGCCCGAACACCCGCTCGGTGTTGTGGGTTACGCCGGGCGCGTAGCGGTGCAGCCACTGGGGATAGATGCCATAGACGTTTTCCAGGCCCCAGTCCTGCAGGCAGCCAGCCAACGGCGTGCCTGCGCCGCACGCGATGCCCGTCTCCTCGAAGACCTCGCGCACAGCCGTGTCGTGAAAGCTCTCCTCTTCCCGGTCCTTGCTGCCTGTCACCGACTGCCAGTATTCGGTGGCGTCGGCGCGCCGAATCAGCAGCACGTCCAGCGCCGGGGTATAGATCACCACCAGCACCGACTGCGCAATCTTGAAGGCGCTGGCGCCGCTCACTCGCCGAGGTAGGCGGCCCGCACGCGGGGATCGCTGAGCATTTCCTTCGCGGGGCCGTTCATGGTCACGATGCCCGACTCCATCACATAGCCCCGGTCGGCAATGGCCAGCGCACGGCTGGCGTTCTGCTCCACCAGCAGGATGGTCACGCCCTGGGCGTAGACATCGCGCACCACTTCGAAGATCTTGTCCACCATGATGGGGCTCAAACCCATCGAGGGCTCGTCCAGCAGCAACACCTTGGGTCGGCTCATGAGGGCCCGGCCCATGGCCAGCATCTGCTGCTCGCCACCCGACAGGGTGCCGGCGAGCTGGTCCTTGCGCTCTTTCAGGCGGGGGAAGATGGTGAAGACTTTGTCAATGTCGGCCAGGATGTTGGCTTTGTCGCTGCGGATGTAGGCGCCCATCTGCAGGTTTTCGGTGATGGTCATGCGGGCGAACACGCCGCGGCCTTCGGGCACCATGGCCAGCCCCTGCTTGACCAGATCCCAGGGGCCCTGGCCCCGGATGCTCTTGCCCAGGTATTCGATGTCGCCATCGTTGATCGGCAGGATGCCGGTGATGGCTTTCATCGTGGTGGTCTTGCCGGCGCCGTTGGATCCGATCAGCGAGACCAGCTCGCCCTCGTGCACCTCGAAATCCACGCCCTTGACGGCCTGGATGCCGCCATAGGCCACCTTCAGGCCCTTGACCTTGAGTAGTGTCGCTGCCATGTCAATGTCCTCCGGTGCCCAGATAGGCCTCGATCACTTTTTCATTCTTCTGCACATCGGCCGGCGTGCCCTCTGCGATTTGCTTGCCATAGTCCAGCACCGTGACCCGGTCGCACAGGCCCATCACCAGCTTGACGTCGTGCTCGATCAGCAGGATGGTGCGGTTGTCCTTGCGGATGCGGTCGATCAGTTCGCGCAGCATGACCTTCTCGGTCGCGTTCATGCCGGCGGCAGGCTCATCCAGCGCAATCAGCTGAGGGTCGGTGGCCAGGGCGCGGGCAATCTCCAGGCGGCGCTGGTCGCCATAGCTCAGGGTGCGGGCCTTGTAGTCGGCAAACTTGCCAATGCCGACGTAGTCCAGCAATTCCTGGGAACGCTTCGCAATGGCAGCCTCCTCCTCACGAAAGCCCGGCAGGCGCAACACGGCCCCGATCAGGCCGGAGTGGGTCCGGATGTGGCGGCCCACCATCACGTTCTCCAGCGCAGTCATTTCGGCAAACAGGCGGATGTTCTGAAAGGTGCGCGCGATGCCCGCCTTGGCCACCTCGTGCACCGCGGTCGGCTTGTAGGGCTTGCCGGCCAGCTCGAAGGTCCCGCTGTCCGGGGTGTACAGGCCGGTGATCACGTTGAAGAACGTGGTCTTGCCCGCACCGTTGGGTCCGATCAGGCCATAGACCTGGCCGCGTTCGATCGTCATGCCCACGTCGCTCAAGGCCTGCAGGCCGCCAAAGCGCTTGGAAATGCCGGCGACTTTCAATACGGTATCGCTCATGTCGCTCTCCTTATTTGCCTTGCAGCGACTTGCCATGCTCCGGCGACGGCCACAGGCCGCGCGGGCGCATCAGCATGATGATGATCATGGCCAGAGCGATCAGCAACTGGCGCAGGATGGCCGAGTCGAGGCGTCCATCCGTCATCGACTGCAGAGGCCCGGCCACGTAACGCAGCACCTCGGGCAGCGCCGACAGCAGCACCGCACCCAGAATTACCCCGGGCAGGTGCCCGATGCCGCCGAGCACCACCATGGCGACGATCATCACCGACTCCATCAGGCTGAAGGACTCGGGCGACACAAAACCCTGGAAAGCACCGAACATCACGCCCGACACGCCACCGAACGTGGCGCCCATGCCGAAGGCCAGCAGCTTCATGTTGCGGGTGTTGATGCCCATGGCTTTCGCGGCGATCTCGTCCTCGCGGATCGCCATCCAGGCGCGGCCGATACGCGACATCTGCATGCGATGGCTGATCACCACGCTGGCCACCACCAGCGCCAGGAACAGGTAGTAGTACAGCGTGACCGAGGCGAACTCGAAGCCACCAAAGCTGACCGGCTTGCCCAGGTCGAGGCCGAAGAACTTGAGCGAGTCGATCTGGTTGATGCCCTTGGGTCCGTTGGTGATGTTGATCGGATGGTCCAGATTGTTCAGGAACACGCGAATGATTTCACCGAAACCCAGCGTCACGATCGCCAGGTAGTCGCCGCGCAACTTCAGCGTGGGCGCGCCCAGCAGCATGCCGAACAATCCCGCCAGCCCGGCCCCTGCCGGAATGATCACCCACAGCGGCATGTGCAGCCCGTTCGGGAAGGTCGCGGCCAGCGCCGGGAAGGCTTCCGTCAGGTGCGGCGACGCCAGCAGGCCGTACATGTAGGCACCCACCGCAAAAAAGGCCACATAGCCCAGATCCAGCAGGCCGGCGTAACCGACCACAATGTTCAGGCCCAGGGCCAGCAGCACATAAAGCAGGGCCATGTCAGCGATGCGCACCCAGGCATTGCCGAAGCCTTGCAGCACCATCGGCAGCACCAGCAAAGCGACGGCGGCGACCAGGAAAACAACGGTCTTGTTCTGTTTCATCTTGATGCTCCCGGTGTTCAAGCGCGATCGGCGACACGTTCACCCAGCAGGCCGGAGGGCCGCAGCGTGAGCACGATGATCAGCACGATGAAGGCAAAGATGTCGGAGTAGTGGCTGCCCAGCAGTCCCCCGGTCAGGGTGCCGATGTAGCCCGAGCCGATCGATTCGATCAGGCCCAGCAGGATGCCCCCCACGACGGCGCCGGCCAGGTTGCCGATGCCGCCGAAGACCGCCGCCGTGAACGCTTTCAGGCCTGGCAGAAAGCCCATCGTGTGCTGCACCGTGCCGTAGTTGGAGGCGTACATCATGCCGGCGATGGTGGCCAGGATGGCGCCGATGATGAACGTGGCTGAAATCACCATGTCGGGTTTCACGCCCATCAGGCCCGCCACTCGCGGGTTCTCGGCCGTGGCCCGCATCGCCCGGCCCAGCCGGGTGTGGTTGACCAGGTACATCAGCGTGGCCAGCGAGACGGCCGTCAGGCCCAGGATCATGATCTGGGTCGGCGTGATCACCGCGCCGCCGATGTCGAAGGGCGTGCTCGGCAACAGGGTGGGATAGGGCTTGTAGTTCGGCTTCCAGATGATCATGGCCAGCGTCTGCAGCAGGATCGACACGCCGATGGCCGTGATCAGCGGGGCCAGCTTGGGACTGTTGCGCAAGGGTCGGTAGGCCACCTTTTCGATCACGAAGTTGAGCGCGGCGGCCACCACGCAGGAGATCACCATGGCCACGATCAGGACCACCCATCCCGGCGTGCCGGGCATGGCGTCCTTCATCAGGCCGATGATGGTCCAGCTGGTCAGCGCGCCGACCATCAGCACCTCGCCATGCGCGAAATTGATGAGGTTGATGATGCCGTACACCATGGTGTAGCCCAAGGCGACCAAGGCATACATGCTGCCAAGAACCAGACCGTTGATGATCTGCTGCAGCAGGATTTCCATAAAGCGTTCTCCGTTTTTTTTGACCGGCTGTTGCGCCCGAATGCGCCACGGATCCGTGACTCTGGCGGCTCAGGCCTCGTGAGCTGAACCAGCCAACTAGCAAAAAGCCCGCCAGGGCAAAGGCGTTGGCGGGCGGGTGGACGGGATTGTAGCGAACGCCCATCGGGCGGCGCGACTGCCGTTGCCGGGGGTTTACCCTTTGTCAGGGGGCCGGATCAGCAGCCTTGCCGACCCATTAGGATTTCTGATGATTGAGACGTCGAAGCTCGTCCAACTTATCCGCAATTCGGATCTCCAGCCCCCGTGGCACCGGCCGGTAAAAGCCCGGCGGCGCCATGCCTTCAGGCAGGTAGGTTTCGCCCGCCGCGAAGCCGCCCGCTTCATCATGGGCATAGCGGTAGCCGCGCCCGTACTCAAGATCCTTCATGAGCTGCGTCGGCGCATTGCGCAGGTGCATCGGTACCGGACGGGTGCCGTCTTTCTTCACGTAGGCTTTGGCCTCGTTGAAGGCCTTGTAGACCGCATTGGACTTGGGCGCGACCGCCAGATAGACCAGACACTCGGCCAGTGCGAGTTCGCCCTCGGGGCTGCCCAGCCGCTCGTAGACGTCGGCGGCGTCGAGCGCCAGCCGCAGGGCGCGCGGATCGGCCAGGCCGATGTCCTCGGTGGCCATGCGGATCAGCCGACGTGCCAGGTAGCGCGGGTCGGCTCCGCCGTCGAGCATGCGCACGAACCAGTACAGTGCCGCGTCCGGGTCGGAACCGCGCACGCTCTTGTGCAGCGCGCTGATGGTGTCGTAGAACTGCTCGCCGCCCTTGTCGTATCGGCGCAGGCGCTCGCCCAGAACCCGCAGCAGCCACGCGTCGGTGATCGCCGCCAGCTGCTCGCGGGCGGCCGCGACGCCCAGTGTCTCCAGCGTGTTGAGCAGGCGGCGCGCATCACCGTCGGCGTACGCCACCAGGCGCTCCACCGCTTCTTTTTCGATAGCTGGAAATGACCTTTCGGCACTGGCTCTTGCCACAATTTGCTTCAAATCGTCTTCAGCAAGCGGCTGCAGCACATACACGGCGGCCCGCGACAGCAAGGCGGAGTTGACTTCGAACGACGGGTTCTCCGTGGTGGCCCCGATGAAGGTGAACAGGCCACTCTCGACATGAGGCAGGAAGGCGTCCTGCTGGCTCTTGTTGAACCTGTGCACCTCGTCGACAAAGACGATGGTGCCCCGTGGCACCAGTCCGGTGCGCGCCGCCTGGGCGTGTTCCACCGCTTCACGGATGTCCTTCACCCCCCCGAGAACCGCACTGATGGTGATGAACTGCGCATCGAAGGCGTCCGCCATCAGCCGCGCGATGGTGGTCTTGCCGGTGCCCGGAGGCCCCCACAGGATGCAGCTGTGCGGCTGGCCGGACTCGAACGCCAGACGCAACGCCATGCCTTCGCCAAGCAGATGCCGCTGTCCCACGACTTCGCCCAGGGTGCGCGGGCGCAACTGCTCGGCCAGCGGCGTCAGGCCCTGCGGAGCCGCACCGGGGCGCAGTGTCATGGACGAATCACGTCTGCGCCGGCAGGCGGTTTGAACTGAAAGACGCTTGGCGCCAGCACCGGGTTCAGTTCGAAGGCGGTGAACGTCAGCACCGAACGCTGTCCGAAACTGTCCAGGATGTCGAGGACCGCCAATTCACTGCCCTTGTCCGTCACCCTGAAGCCGACCCGCACCGCCTGCAACTGTCCGTCTTTCGTCCGGGGCGTGGCCTGAACCCATTGCAGCCCATCGCGATCCGGCGCGTCCCTGAGCTCGAAGTCCCCCTGAAGAGCTTTCATGTCGGGTGCCGCCGCGATCAGCGCCGCCGGTGTGGAACCCAGCGTCTGCGCCTGCTTGCGAGCCGTCACCTGGTTCAGGTCCACGTCGTACATCCACAAGGTCTGTCCGTCGGCCACGAGGGTTTGCTCGAACGGCTTCTTGTAGGAAAACCGGAAGCGGCCCGGCCGCTGGAATTCAAAGCTGCCGCTGGAGGTCTTGCTGCGCACAGCCTGGCCCTCCTTGGCCGGCGAAGTCACGACCTGTGTGAAAGACGCTCGCCCGGAACGCGCCGCCTTTACAAACGCGTCCATGCTGTCCAGACCGGTCGCCAAGGCATCCGGGGCCGCCGCCACGACAGAGCCAGCCAGCAACAAAGCCCGCGCAAACAGACGAGAAGCCGCGAACATCATGGAGCTGGGACCCAGCTACCGGGTGCAAGTTCATTCATCGCGCGTTGGCACGAGGATGTCGCGCTGCCCGTTGGTGCTCATGGCGCTCACCAGACCGGCCTTTTCCATGTCTTCCACCAGGCGGGCCGCGCGGTTGTAGCCGATCTTGAGATGGCGCTGCACCAGCGAGATGCTGGCCTTGCGATTCTTCAGCACGATTTCGACCGCCTGGTCGTACATCGGATCCTTCTCGCCACCGCCCTCGGCCCCGTCGCCGGCCACACCGCCCTCGCCATCGATCGTCCCGCCTTCAAGCAGGCCCTCGATGTAATTGGGCTCGCCCTGGCTCTTCAGGTAGTCGACCACCCGGTGCACCTCGTCATCGCTCACGAAGGCGCCATGCACCCGGATCGGAAAGCCGGTGCCGGAGGGCATGTACAGCATGTCACCCATGCCCAGCAGCGCCTCGGCACCCATCTGGTCCAGGATGGTGCGGCTGTCGATCTTGCTGCTGACCTGGAAGGCGATGCGCGTCGGGATGTTGGCCTTGATCAGGCCGGTGATCACGTCCACGCTGGGCCGCTGCGTGGCCAGGATCAGATGGATGCCGGCGGCACGCGCCTTCTGCGCCAGGCGTGCGATCAGTTCCTCGATCTTCTTGCCCACCACCATCATCAGGTCGGCCAGTTCGTCAATGACGACGACGATGTGGGGCATGCGGTCCAGCGGCTCGGGCGCGTCCGGCGTGAGGCTGAACGGGTTGTAGATGAACTGCTCGCGCGACTTCGCCTCGTCGATCTTGGCGTTGTAGCCGGCCAGATTGCGAACGCCCAGCTTGCTCAGCAGCTTGTAGCGGCGCTCCATTTCGCCCACGCACCAGTTCAGGCCGTTGGCGGCCTGCTTCATGTCGGTCACCACGGGCGCCAGCAAGTGCGGAATGCCTTCGTAGAACGACATTTCCAGCATCTTGGGATCGATCATGAGAAAGCGCACATCACGCGCCTCCGCCTTGTAGAGCAGGCTCAGGATCATGGCGTTGATCCCGACCGACTTGCCGGAGCCGGTGGTGCCCGCCACCAGCACGTGCGGCATCTTGGCCAGATCGGCGACCACCGGATTTCCAACGATGTCCTTGCCCAGGCCGACGGTCAACAGGGACTTGGCTTCGTTGTAGACCTGCGAGCCAAGAATTTCAGACAGGCGGATTGACTGCCGCTTGGCGTTGGGCAGCTCCAGCGCCATGTAGTTCTTGCCTGGGATGGTCTCCACCACCCGGATCGACACCAGACTCAGACTGCGCGCCAGATCCTTGGCCAGGTTCATGACCTGGGACCCCTTGACCCCGGTGGCCGGTTCGATCTCGTAGCGAGTGATCACCGGCCCGGGCGACGCCAGCACCACGCGCACCTCGACGCCGAAGTCGCGAAGCTTCTTTTCGATCAGGCGGCTGGTCATCTCCAGCGTCTCGGTGGCCACGGTCTCCTGGCGCTGCAGTGCGCCGTCGAGCAGGTCCACCTGCGGCAGCTTGCTGTCGGGTAGTTCGACAAACAGCGGCTTCTGGCGCTCTTTGGCCACCCGTTCGCTCTTGGGCAAGTCGGCCAGCACCGGCTCGATCAGGATCGGCTCAGGATGGTGCTCCTGGTTTTCCCGGCGCTCGACATGGATCACCTCTTCACGCTCGCGCGCGGCCTGCTTGCCCAGTTCCAGATCCTCGGCAATTTCGCGTTTTTCACGCCGCGAAGTGACCAGTCCATCCAGCGCAGCACCGATGCGCTCGGCCAGCAGGCCCCAGGAAAACCGGAACACCAGCGCCGCCCCCAGAACACCCACCACGATGCTGACCAGGCCCGAGCCCGTGAAACCCAGCCACTTCACGCTGGCCGGCCCCGCCAGAAACCCCAGGACGCCGCCGCCGTGACCGGGCAGAAGCGGCTCCAGACGATAAAGCCGGGACCATTCGAGCGCCGTGCTGGCCACCAGCAACAAGGCCAACCCCAGCCAGAACGCCAGCCGGCCGGCAGCAAAGAGCGCCAACGGTGCCTGCGGCGGCGGCGGATCGGCTTCTCCTCGCATCCAGCGTGCAAGGCCTGTCAGCCAGGCGCGCATGCCCGCTGCAACGCACCACCAGACCGAGAACCCCAGCATGAAGAAACCGACGTCCGCCAGCCAGGCGCCCAGTCGCCCGCCCCAGTTGCGCACACCGGAATTCACGCCGGAGGTGGTCCAGGCCGGATCCTGGGACGAATAGCTCAGCAGCGCGAGCACGCAAAAGACCAGAGTTGCAAGCCCGAGCAAGAGGCCCAGTTCCTGGCCAAGGCGCGCCGAGCCGGAGGGCGGGGGTGCCGATGCGGTTCGGGACGTCGGCGTGGACAGCGTGTGAAGTGAATAGGTCATGGTCTACCGAAGGCGGCAAGCTTACTGCAAGCCGGACAGCCTCACGGCAGGGACAGCATGTTTTCCTTGATCCGCGTGGCGCCGTCGTCCATCACCTCGATGAAACCCCGTTGTTCGAGATCCTTCATCACCCGGCTCACCATCTCCCGCGAGGCGCCCACCATCTTGGCGATATCCGAGCGGGACACCTTGGACCGGATCAACCGGGTGCCATCCGCCTGCGGCGTTGCGGTCTCCAGAAGGGCGCGTGCCACCCGGCCATACACATCCATCAGCGCCAGCGACTGGATCTGGCGGTCCGCATGGCGCAACCGCTGCACCAGCCCCTTCATGACGGCATAGGCCATGGAGGTGTTCTCGGGCAGGCAGCGCGCAAAATCGACCCGCGCCAGCTCCAGCACATCGGTCTGGATCTCGGCCTGCACGGTCGCCGAATGGGGTTCGTTGTCGATCAGGCTCATCTCGCCAATGTAGTCGCCGGGCTGCAGGATGGCCAGGATCACTTCGCGGCCGCGCCCGTCCCCACTGATGACGCGGGCACGCCCGGTCAGCATGATGAACAGTGCGTTGCTCTTCTTGCCCTGTTCCACGATGTTGTCGCCGCGTTTGTAGCGCCGTTTCACGATCGCATCGGACACGGCGGTGGCCTGGGCGTCGGTCAGCATGGCAAACAGGGGAACCCTGCGGATCAGATCGAGATTGGAGAGCATGGCCATCTGGATAAACCTCAGCTGCGGGGGTTCTTCGCCCGATTCGTACAATGCAAGCTGTCTTCCCGACCGTTTGCCTGCCGCATATTCTGCATCGCCTGCATCCCGGGCGGGTCCGTGTCCCGGGTTGCCGGCGCCTGACTGGCAACCCGCTTGAATACCGGCCGCAGTATAGCGCCCCACTGGATTCCACACCATGCCCAACAGCCAACACGCCAAAGTCCTGATTCTCGGTTCCGGCCCCGCCGGTTACACCGCCGCCGTCTATGCGGCGCGCGCCAATCTCAACCCTGTCCTGGTCACCGGCATCGCCCAGGGTGGCCAGCTCATGACCACCACCGAGGTGGACAACTGGCCGGCTGACGTCCACGGCGTCCAGGGCCCGGATCTGATGCAGCGATTTCTTGAGCACGCCGAACGTTTCAAGACGCAGATCGTCTTCGATCACATCAATGCCGTCGACTTCAGCCAGCGGCCGTTCACGCTCACCGGTGACAGCGGCACCTACACCTGCGACTCACTGATCATCGCCACGGGCGCCTCTGCCAAATACCTTGGACTGCCGTCCGAAACCGCCTTCATGGGCCGGGGCGTGTCCGGCTGCGCCACCTGCGACGGCTTTTTCTACCGGGATCAGATCTGCTGCGTGGTCGGCGGCGGCAACACCGCGGTGGAAGAGGCGCTGTATCTGTCGAACATCGCCAGCAAGGTCTACCTCGTGCACCGGCGCGACAAGTTCAAGGCCGAGCCCATTCTGGTGGACAAGATGATGGAGAAGGTCGCCGCCGGCAAGATCGTCCTCAAGACCTTCCGCACGCTGGACGAAGTGCTGGGCGACGCGAGCGGCGTGACAGGCATCCGACTGAAGAACGTGAGTGACGGCAGCACCGAAGACCTGGAACTCCAGGGCTGCTTCATCGCGATCGGCCACGCACCGAACACGGAGATCTTCCAGGGACAACTGGCCATGGAAAACGGCTATATCGTGACGCAGGGCGGTCTCAAGGGATTCGCCACCCAGACCAGCGTACCCGGGATTTTTGCGGCTGGCGACGTCCAGGATCACGTCTACCGCCAGGCCATCACCAGCGCGGGCACCGGTTGCATGGCCGCGCTGGACGCCCAGCGTTACCTGGAACAAAGCGCAGGCTGAGACTGCCTCACTAAAGTTCGTTATAATTCAAGGCTTTGCCAAATAATGGCGCGCCTTGCCTGTGCGGGCGCTGCGTCTGGCAGATCGGGTTACCGCCACCCTTTTCTGGCGAGGTGAGGCTGAAAGCCGGCAGTCCTGAATGCTTCAGGGTTGTTCAACGGCTCCAGCTGTTTGATCGGAGTGTCCACATGGCACGTGTCTGCGAAGTAACGGGTAAAGGCCCGATGGTCGGGAACAACGTTTCCCACGCCAACAACAAAACCAAGCGCCGGTTTCTGCCGAACCTGCAATACCGTCGTTTCTGGGTCGAGAACGAGAACCGTTGGGTGCGCCTGCGCGTTTCCAGCGCGGCCCTGCGACTGATCGACAAGAACGGCATTGAAGCCGTGCTCGCAGACCTGCGTGCGCGCGGCCAAGCATAAGGAGCTGAATCATGGCAACCAAAGGCGGACGCGAAAAAATCAAGCTGCAATCCACAGCCGGCACCGGTCACTTCTACACGACCAGCAAGAACAAGAAGACCATGCCCGAGAAGATGTCGATCATGAAGTTCGACCCGAAAGCTCGCAAGCATGTGGAGTACAAGGAAACCAAGCTGAAGTGATTCGGCGCTGGTTTCCCACAAAAAACCCGCTCCAAGAGCGGGTTTTTTGTTGCCCGGGCGGACCGGCGCGGGGCCCGCCGATTTGCGGGGCGTCCAGGTCCAGCGTCAGATCGTCTGCACGCGCGCAGCGCGAAGCTGCATCGAAAATTCGCGCAGCGCGGCGATGCCACTGTCCTCGGCGCGGCGACACCAGGCTTGCAGATCGGCCGCCAGCTGCTCGCGCGAGTGCGAGGTATTGAGCCAGAGCTGGCGCAGCTCCTCGCGCATCACCACCATCTTGTCGAGCACGGCATTGGCGGAGCGCGCTTTTGAAAGCTGGGAGCGCGCCGCCACCGGCACCTTGTCGGTGTCGCGGTGCAGCCAGCGCCGTGCGGCCACCACCACCTCGGCATCCACTTGGCGGGCTTTCAGCGTGTCCATTTCCTGCCGTACCACTGCACGCATGCGACGGGCGTACCCCGCCATGACCTCATAGCGGTTGGCGATCACGGCCTCCAGTGTCTTTTCATCCGCCACCGGCCGGATATCGCCAAAAGCCAGCTTCGGCGGGCGCTTCTTGATCGATGCCAGGCCGACCGACTGCATCAGACGGATGTACATCCACCCGATATCGAACTCGTAGGGCTTGACCGACAGCTTGGCCGACGTGGGATAGGTATGGTGGTTGTTGTGCAGCTCTTCACCGCCGATGAGGATGCCCCAGGGTGAGATGTTCGTGCTGGCATCCGGCGCCTCGAAATTGCGGTAGCCCCAGTAGTGGGCCGCACCATTGATGATGCCGGCAGCAGTGACCGGAATCCAGGCCATCTGAACGGCCCAGACAGTCAGGCCGGCCACACCGAACAGCGCCAGATCAATGATCAGCATCAGGCCCACGCCCTGCCACGAAAAGCGCGTGTACAGGTGGCGCTCGATCCAGTCGTCGGGCGTGCCGTGACCGAAACGGGCCAGGGTTTCCTGGTTCTTCGATTCGGTGCGATACAGCTCCGCCCCTTCGAACAGCACCTTGCGGATGCCGAACACATGCGGGCTGTGCGGGTCTTCGGCCTGCTCGCAACGGGCATGGTGCTTGCGGTGAATGGCGGCCCATTCTCTTGTCACCTGCCCGGTCGTGAGCCAGAGCCAGAAACGGAAGAAATGCGAGGGAAGTGGATGCAGGTCCAGGGCGCGATGGGCCTGGTGCCGGTGCAGGAATACCGTCACGCTGACGATCGTGATGTGGGTCATCGCCAGAGTGACCAGCACCAGCTGCCACCACGACAGGTTCAGCCATCCTTTCGACAGCCAGTCGACGGCCGCATCCAGCACGGCCCCTTGAGATAACACCATCATCAGAACTACTTTCAAGAGTGGGGGAACGTGCCATGACGGCGGCCGGCCATTTTAGTGGTAAAGCCTTCGTGCCCTGCGCCTTCGTGGCCAGGGAGCCAGCCAGGACCTGGGATCAGGAACCGCTGCGTTGCCAGACGGCCGCAAAGAAGCCATCTGTGCCGTGCCGGTGGGGCCACAGACGCAGGTACTCCCCACCCGTGGCGGGGCCGCTGCACAGACTGGCTGCATGCGCCACCTTCAGATGGGTCAGAAGGTCGCGGGCTTCAAGGGGTGTGAAATCCTTGTTGGCGGCGGAAAAGGCCTGGGCGATCGCTTCGTTCTCCTGCGGCAGCACGCTGCAAGTGGCATACACCAGCCGGCCACCCGGCTTGAGCAAACGCGCCGCGCTCTGCAGGATCGCCGCCTGCTTGGCCGTCATTTCCTCGATGCCCTTGGGGGACTGCCGCCACTTCAGGTCAGGGTTGCGGCGCAAGGTGCCCAGGCCCGAACACGGCGCATCCACCAGCACCCGATCGATCTTGCCCGCCAGGCGCTTGACCCGATCGTCGCGTTCGTGGGCGATAGCCGCCGGATGCACATTGGACAGCTTGCTGCGCGCCAGTCGCGGCTTGAGCGCGTCCAGCCGGTGGGCCGAGGTGTCGAAAGCATACAGGCGCCCGGTGCTGCGCATGGCCGCGCCGATGGCCAGCGTCTTGCCGCCCGCGCCCGCGCAGAAATCCACGACCATCTCGCCGCGTCCGGCCTCGAGCAGCAGCGCCAGCAGCTGGGAGCCTTCGTCCTGCACCTCGATCGCGCCGCGGGCAAAGGCATCGAGCTTGGTCAGCGCCGGCTTGCCCTCGATGCGCAGACCCCAGGGCGAATACGGCGTGAGCGTCGACTGGATGCCGGCGGCGGCCAGCTCCTTGCGCACGTCGGTCCGTTTGTCGGTAAAAGTGTTGACCCGCAGATCCAGCGTGCCGCTCTGGCTCAGGCTCTCCACCAGCGGCCAGAACTCGTCGCCGAGTTGCTCCTTGAGTGGCTGAACCAGCCAGTCGGGCAAATTGTGGCGATGGTGCTCCATCAGGTCGCCCGGCTGAACGGTGTCGCACTGGTCGAGCCAGTTCTTTTCCTGTTCGGTCAGGGCGCTCTTGAGGAAATCGCGCGGCCCATGAAAGCCCAGGATCGCCAGCCGGCGCTCCTTGGCACCGCTGCCGGAGCGGGCCATGTGCTCAAACAGCAGCTTCTTTCGCAACACGGCGTAGACGGTCTCGGCCAGCGTGGCACGCTCGCGCGGACCGAGCGAGCGGTGCTCACGGAAATAGCGAGAAACCGTGGCGTCGGCCGGATGTTCGAGTTGGAGCGAAAGCCTGACGATCTCGGCGCAGGCGTCCAGCAGGGCTTTAGGATGCATGGGCCGTATTGTCCCACCCTCAACCCTTGTGCCCTGTTCACCATGTCCGAATCCCTGCCCCTCCTCATCGAAACCCCGCCCGGCCGCTACCGGCACTACAAGGGCGGTCTGTACGACGTCATTGGCACGGCCCGCCACAGCGAAACGCTGGAGCCAATGACCCTCTACCGCGCCTTGTATGGCGAACGGGGCCTCTGGGTCCGCCCGGCCGCCATGTTCGGAGAGGAAATCACCTACGAAGGCGTCCGCCAGCCCCGTTTTGCCCGCATTTCCGACAAACAGTAGCACTCCCCCAGCGTCAAACGGTCGGTCTCAGCTATGTTTTCAGGAGTGACTGGCGAGCAGGCGTGCGATGGCTTGCGGGTAGATCCGGTGCTCCTGCGTCAGGACGCGCGCCGCCAGGGATTCGGCCGAGTCGCCCGGCAGCACCGGCACCGCGGCCTGTGCCAGGATCGGACCATGATCCAGATCGGGCGTAACCCGGTGCACCGTGGCGCCCACCACCTGGCAGCCGGCATCCAGCGCGCGCTGGTGCGTGTGCAAACCGGGGAACGCCGGCAGCAGGGAGGGGTGGATGTTGAGCAGCCGCCCTTCGAAATGCGCGACGAAGGCGGGCGTGAGGATGCGCATGAATCCCGCCAGCACCACCAGAGTCGGCTCAAACGCGTCGATCTCGGCCTTCAGCGCATTGTCGAAGGCCTCCCGCGAGCCGAAGGCCTTGTGATCGACCACAACCGTCGCGATCCCGCGCTCCCGGGCAAGTGTCAGTCCCCCTGCGTCAGCGCGGTTGCTGATCACCGCCGCGACGCGTGTGCCAAGACGCTCGTTCCAGCCGTCGCGGCGGGCCGCCCGAACAATGGCTGCCATGTTGGAGCCGCCGCCCGAGATCAGAATCACGATGTTCTTCATTTTTTCTGCTACCTTGCGCAACCGGCCTGATGCGCCGGCTCTCACTCTTACCGATTCATTATCCCCGCCATGTCGATTCGCCCCCTCTCCCCTGTCGAAGCCCGCGTGCTGGCCACGCTGATGGAAAAAGCCCGCACCGTGCCCGACAGCTACCCGCTCACCCTCAACATGGTCGTGACCGGCTGCAACCAGAAGACCGCACGAGACCCGATCATGCAGATCGATGACGAACAGGCCCAGCTGGCCCTGGACGCGTTGAAGGGCCTGTCGCTGGTGTTCGAGACCAGTGGGGGGCGCGTCACGCGCTTCGAGCACAACTTCCAGCGCGTCTTCCATGTGCCCGAGCAGTCGGCCGTGGTGCTGGGCCTGCTGATGCTGCGTGGGCCGCAGACCGCCGGCGAGCTGCGCATCAACACCGAGCGCTGGTACAAATTTGCCGACATTTCCTCGGTCGAGGGATTCCTGGAAGAGCTTCAGGACCGCTCCGAGGAAAAAGGCGGCCCGCTGGTCGTCAAGCTGCCCCGCGCCCCCGGTGCCCGCGAGCAGCGCTGGGCCCACCTGGTGTGCGGGCCGGTCGACATGGCACTGGCCGCGACGTCGTACGAGGCCCATATGCCCGGCGTGGGTGAACTGTCGCACCTGCAGGGTCGCATGGACAGCCTGGAACACGAGGTTGCCCAGCTGCGTGAGACCGTCGAAAGACTTTGCACCGAGCTGGGTTTGTCGCAGGGTGGACAGCCCTGAGCGAACGACCGTGCTAAAAACCTGAATTCTCTGGAGACACCCCATGGATCTGGCATTTACCCCTGAAGAACAGCAATTCCGCGAAGACATCCGCGCCTGGGTCAAGGACAACCTGCCCGCCGACATTTCGCACAAGGTGCACAACGCCTTGCGCCTGAGCCGCGACGACATGCAGCGCTGGGGCAAGATCCTTGGCAAGAAGGGCTGGCTGGGCCATGGCTGGCCCAAACAGTTCGGCGGCCCGGGCTGGAACGCCGTGCAAAAGCACCTGTTCGAAGAAGAGTGCGCGCTGGCCGGGGCCCCCCGCGTCGTGCCCTTCGGCCCCGTCATGGTGGCCCCGGTGATCATGGCGTTTGGCAATGCCGAGCAACAACAACGCTTCCTGCCCGGCATTGCCAGCGGCGAGGTCTGGTGGAGCCAAGGCTACAGCGAGCCCGGTTCCGGCTCGGATCTTGCCTCGCTCAAGACCCGCGCCGAGCGCCGCGGCGACAAGTACATCGTCAACGGCCAGAAGGCCTGGACCACGCTGGGCCAGTACGGCGAGTGGATCTTCTGCCTGGTGCGCACCAGTTCCGAGGGCAAGCCGCAGACCGGCATCAGCTTCCTGCTGATCGACATGAAGTCGCCCGGCGTCACGGTGCGCCCGGTGCGCCTGCTCGACGGCGAGTGCGAGGTCAACGAGGTCTTCTTCGACAACGTCGAGGTGCCCGCCGATAACCTGATCGGCGAGGAAAACAAGGGCTGGACCTATGCCAAGCACCTGCTGAGCCACGAGCGCACCAACATTGCCGACGTGAACCGCGCCAAGCGCGAACTGGAGCGACTCAAGCGCATCGCGAAAACCGAAGGCGTCTGGGAAGACACCCGCTTTCGCGACGAGATCGCCAAGCTGGAAGTGGACGTCGTCGCGCTGGAGATGCTGGTGCTGCGGGTGCTGTCGGCCGAGAAGTCGGGCAAGAACTCGCTGGACATCGCCGGTCTGCTCAAGATCCGCGGCAGCGAGATCCAGCAGCGTTACAGCGAACTCATGATGCTGGCGGCCGGCCCCTACAGCCTGCCGCTGATCCAGGAGGCCATGGAAGCCGGCTGGCAGGGTGACGCAGCCGCCGGCGCGCTGGGCGGCTTCCCCGGCGGAGTGGTGGCCAATGCGCCGCTGGCCTCGACCTATTTCAACATGCGCAAAACCACCATCTACGGCGGCAGCAACGAAGTGCAGCGCACCATCGTGTCCCAGGTCGTTCTGGGTTAAGGAGACACCAACATGGATTTCGACTTTTCTGACGACCAGGAACAACTTCGCGACGCCGTGCGCAAGTGGGTGGACAAGGGCTACGACTTCGAGCGCCGCCGCAAGACCGTGGCGGTGGGCGGTTTCGACCGTGCGGCCTACAACGAACTGGCTGAACTGGGCCTGGCCGGCCTCTACATTTCCGAGACCGATGGCGGCATGGGCATGGGCCCGGTCGAAGGCATGGTGGTTATGGAGGAACTGGGCCGCGGCATCGTGCTCGAGCCCCTGACCCAGACGCTGATCGCCGGCGGCGTGCTCTCAGGCTACGGCAGCGATGCGCTCAAGGCGCAATGGCTGCCGAAGATCGCCTCGGGCGAAACCCTGGTGGTGCTGGCCTATCAGGAACGCAAGGCACGCTACCGACTCGACGTTTGCGAAGCCAAAGCCACCCATTCCAGCGCCGGATGGTCGTTATCTGCTACAAAAGACATGGCCCCTGCAGGCGACCATGCTGATGCATTCATCGTGCCGGCCACCGTGGACGGCACGATTGCCCTGTTCCTGGTCGAGCGTAACGCCAGCGGCGTCACCACCCGCGGCTACGGCACGCAGGATGGCGCGCGCGCCGCTGACCTGCAACTCGTGAACGCGCCTGCCAGCCTGATCACCACCGACGGCCTCGCGGCCCTCGAACACGCCATCGACATCGGCATTGCCGCAGCTTGCGCCGAAGCGGTCGGCGTGATGGACAAGACAGTGGCCATCACCGCGGAATACATGAACACGCGCAAGCAGTTCGGCGTGGCCATCAGCAGTTTCCAGGCGCTGCGCCATCGCATGGCCGACGTGAAGATGCAGCTGGAGCTGGCCCGCTCCATGAGCTACTACGCCAGCCTCAAGCTCAACGCCCCCGCCGACGAACGCCGCCGCGCACTGTCCCGGGCCAAGTACCAGCTTGGCACCTCCATGCGCTTCGTCGGCCAGCAGGCGGTGCAACTGCACGGTGGCATCGGCGTGACCGACGAGTACATCGTGAGCCACTATTTCAAGAAGCTGACCCAGTTGGAAATGACGTTTGGCGACACGCTGCACCATCTGGGCGAGGTGTCAGCCCGCATGCAGGACACGGCCGGGGTATTTGCGTGAAAGGACGCGACGGCCGGGTGCCCATTGAAGGCGTCTGAACCCGATTGATGGGCCAGATACAAAGAAAGTGGGCTGCCATGGGCAGCCCATTTCACGCCACCCGCCGTTAAGCCCTCATCCATGCAGCCGCGACGTGCGCGGCAGGTGCGCCATCAGGAACTCCATCTGGTCGGCCAGAATGCGCCGGTTGCGCAGGATGAAGTCTTCCCACAGGCTGGGCACATAGGGGGCGTACAGCAGCGGCATGCGCGCCTGCTCGGGTGTGCGGCTGCTCTTGCGGTGGTTGCAGGCCCGACAGGCGGTGACCACGTTCATCCAGTGGTCGCGGCCGTTCTGGGCAAAGGGAATGATGTGCTCGCGGGTCAGTTCATCTTCGTGAAACAGATCGCCGCAGTAGGCGCAGACGTTGCGGTCGCGCGCGAACAGCTTGCCGTTGGTCAGGCCGGGACGCAGGTCGAAGGGGTTGATGTTGGGCACGCCGCGGGTGCCGATGATGCTGTTGACCGTGATGATCGACTGCTCACCCGAGACGGCGTTGTGTCCGCCGCGGAAGACAGCAATCTCCTGCCCGGCTTCCCAGCGCACATCCGACGCGGCGTAGTGGATCACCGCCTGCTCAAGCGAGATCCACGCCTGCGGCAAACCCTGGGCCGACAGCTTCAAGACCTTCACGACACGCCTCCTTCCAACAGTCGAACAACCACTGACACGGAACGCTGAAGTGCCAGGCGGCCGATGAATGAAACTCGACGCGCCTGCTAGGTCACAATATACCCTGTTTTCGTGACATTTTTGCGTCTGTTCCAGTGCCAGATGGGCACTTTCTGCTACCAAAACAATACTTCCCGATGAAGGTTTTTCGCGGCTTCCACCACCCCGGCGTCGCGCCCGCCTGCGCCCTGACGATTGGCAACTTCGATGGCGTTCACCGCGGGCATCAGGCGATGCTGGCGCTGCTGAACAACGAGGCCGCGCACCGCGGCGTGCCGAGTTGCGTGATGACCTTCGAGCCGCACCCGCGCGACTATTTCGCCGGCGCGCTGAAAAAGCCAGAACTGGCCCCCGCGCGCATCGCCACGCTGCGCGACAAGCTCACCGAACTCGAGCGCTGCGGTGTGCAGCAGGTGGTGGTGCTGCCGTTTGACGGGCGTTTGGCCTCGCAATCGCCCGATGCTTTCATCAATGACGTCCTGCTGCGGGGTCTGGGCGTGCGCTACGTGCTGGTGGGCGACGACTTCCGCTTCGGCGCCAAACGCGCCGGCGACTACGCCATGCTCGACGCGGCCGGCCAGGCGCTGGGTTTCGACGTCGCCCGCATGAACAGCTACGAGGTGCACGGCTTGCGCGTCTCCAGTTCGGCGGTGCGCGACGCATTGGGCACCGGCCGGCTGGCTGATGCCGCGCGGCTGCTGGGGCGCCCGTACTGCATCAGCGGCCACGTGGTGCACGGCCGCAAGCTCGGCCGCGATCTTGGCGCCAGCACCCAACAGGCGGGCGACGGCTTTCGCACGCTGAACCTGCGCTTTTCGCACTGGAACCCCGCGGCCAGCGGCATCTTCGCGGTGCTGGTGCACGGGCTGGGGTCCGCCCCCCTGCCGGGCGTGGCCAACCTGGGCATCCGCCCGTCGCTGGGCCCGGACGACGTGAACGGCGGGCGCGTCCTGCTCGAAACCCATTGCCTGCAATGGCCGCAGGCCCTGGGTGCGGATGGTGGGTACGGTAAAATCATCCGCGTGGAACTGCTGCACAAACTGCACGATGAGTTGAAGTACGACAGTCTGGATGCCCTGACCGCGGGCATCGCCAGGGACTGCGACGATGCGCGCGCGTTTTTTGCGTCCATGCACGCGGAAACCCACCGCCAGACCACGCGCGACCGAATTTAGACGAGTCAAGCGCCCCGGTCGCCGCCCACCATACAAGCTCAGGGCGAACGGTTTGTGCCCCCCGATGCTTTTTCTGCGGTCCCTCCGGACTGAGCTTGTCAAAGCCCTTGCCTTGAGTCGCCCCCATGTCTGACCAACCCCTTTCCCCTGCAGCGCCGACTGCCAAGCCCGAAGCCAGCGCCTACCGCGGCACGCTGAACATGCCCGACACGCCCTTCCCCATGCGCGGCGACCTGCCCAAGCGCGAGCCGGGCTGGGTCAAGGACTGGAACGAGGGGGATCTGTACATGCGACTTCGCGCCGCGCGCAAGGGCGCGCCGCTGTTCGTGCTGCACGACGGCCCACCGTATGCCAACGGCAAGCTGCACATCGGCCACGCGCTGAACAAGGTTCTCAAGGACATGATCGTCAAAAGCCGCCAGTTGGCCGGCTTCGACGCCCAGTACATCCCCGGCTGGGACTGCCACGGCCTGCCGATCGAAAACGCGATCGAAAAGCTGCACGGCCGCAACCTGAGCCGCGACGACATGCAGGCGAAGAGCCGCGCCTATGCCACGGAGCAGATCGACCAGCAGCGCGAAGACTTCAAGCGCCTGGGCGTGCTGGGCGACTGGGAGCGCCCCTACCGCACCATGGACCCGGCCAACGAAGGCGGGCAGATCCGCGCGTTCAAGCGCGTGATCGAGCGCGGCTTCGTCTACCGCGGCCTCAAGCCCGTGTACTGGTGCTTCGACTGCGGCTCCAGCCTGGCCGAGTTCGAGATCGAATACGCCGACAAGAAAAGTGACACGCTGGACGTGGCCTTTGAATCCGACGATCCGATGGCACTGGCCAAGGCCTTCGGACTGAGCCCCTTGCCCGACGCAAAGAAGGCCTTCGCCGTCATCTGGACCACCACCGCTTGGACCATCCCGGCGAACCAGGCGCTCAACGCGCACCCGGAGCTGGAGTACGCGCTGGTGGACACCCCGCGCGGCGTGCTGCTGCTCGGTGCCAGCCTGGTCGACAAATGCCTGGAGCGCTTCCAGATCGAAGGCCGTGTGATCGCCACCGCCAAGGGCGAGGCCCTGCGTGGCCTGGTGTTCCGCCACCCCCTGTACGATGCGGGCGAAGACACGACCGGCTACGGCTATCGCCGCCGGGCGCCCCTGTTCCTGGCGGACTACGTCAGCGACAGCGACGGCACCGGCATCGTGCATTCCTCGCCGGC
Source organism: Candidatus Skiveiella danica (assembly GCF_022705245.1). Taxonomy (NCBI): domain Bacteria; kingdom Pseudomonadati; phylum Pseudomonadota; class Betaproteobacteria; order Burkholderiales; family Comamonadaceae; genus Candidatus Skiveiella; species Candidatus Skiveiella danica. The sequence goes on from NZ_JAKJEW010000014.1 coordinate 47,763, forward strand.
CTACGGCGTGGACGACTTCAACTCCTGCGTGGCGCACGGCATGCGCTACGAGGACATCCTGAACCCGGTGCAAGGCAACGGCAGCTACGCCGAAGACCTTCCGCTGTTCGGCGGCCTGAACATCTGGAAGGCCTGCCCCGTCATCATCGACACCTTGCGCGAGCACGGCCGCCTGATGGCCACTCAGCCCATCGTGCACAGCTACCCGCACTGCTGGCGCCACAAGACGCCGGTGATCTACCGCGCGGCCGCGCAGTGGTTCATCCGCATGGACGAGGGCGAAGGCGTGTTCACCAGGGACAAGGCGCCCAAGACGCTGCGCCAGCTGGCCCTGGACGCCATCGACCACACCCACTTCTACCCCGACAACGGCAAGGCCCGGTTGCGCGACATGATCGCGGGCCGCCCAGACTGGTGCATCAGCCGTCAGCGCAGCTGGGGCGTGCCGGTGCCGTTCTTCCTGCACAAGGACAGCGGCAAGCTGCACCCGCGCACGATGGAGATCCTCGATCAGGCGGCCGACATCGTCGAGAAAGGCGGCATCGAGGCCTGGAGCCGTGCGACGACCGAAGACATCCTGGGTGCTGCGGACGCGGCCCACTACACCAAGAGCACCGACATCCTGGAAGTCTGGTTCGATTCCGGGTCCACCTTCTGGCATGTGCTGCGTGGCAGCCACGCCGACGCCTATCCGAACGGCGCCTTCCATGCGCAAGGTCCCGAGGCCGACCTGTATCTCGAAGGCCACGACCAGCACCGTGGCTGGTTCCACAGCTCGCTGCTGCTGGGCTGCGCCCTGTTCGACCGCGCGCCCTACCGCGGCCTGCTGACGCACGGCTTCGCCACCGATGGCCAGGGCCGCAAGATGAGCAAGAGCCTGGGCAACACGGTCGAGCCGCAGAGTGTGACGACGAAGCTCGGTGCCGAGATCGTGCGCCTGTGGGTGGCCAGCACCGACTACTCGGGCGACCTGAACATCGACGACAAGATCCTCGCCCGCGTGGTGGACGCCTACCGGCGCATCCGCAACACCTTGCGCTTCCTGCTGGCCAACGTCAGCGACTTCGACCCGGCGCTGGACACCGTGCCCGCCGACCAGTTGCTGGAGATCGACGGCTACGCCCTGGCGCGGGCCGCCCAGCTGCAGGCCGAGATCCTGCGGCACTACGACGTCTACGAATTCCATCCGGTCGTCAGCAAGCTGCAGGTGTACTGCTCCGAAGACCTCGGTGCGTTCTACCTTGACGTGCTGAAAGACCGCCTGTACACCAGCGCGCCGAACAGCCGCGAGCGCCGCTCGGCGCAGACCGCGCTGTGGCAGATCACGCAGGCCATGCTGCGCTGGATGGCGCCGTTCCTCAGCTTCACCGCCGAGGAAGCCTGGACCGTCTTCGCCGGCGAGAAGAGCCAGGGCTCGATCTTCTTCGAGACCTACTGGCCCTTCCCCTCGCCCAATGAAGCCCTGCTGGCCAAGTGGGAACGGCTGCGCCAGATCCGCGACGTCGCCAACAAGGAGATCGAGACGGTGCGCACTGAAGGGCGGGTCGGCTCGTCCTTGCAGGCCACGCTGCTCATCACGGCCGGCGCCGACGACGCCGCCTTGCTGCGCTCGCTGGGCGACGACCTGAAGTTCGTGACCATCACCTCCGAGGCGAGGGTGGCCGACGGCGACACCCTGGCGATCCAGGTCTCGCCGAGCGCGGCGGTGAAATGCGAGCGCTGCTGGCACTACCGCGACGACGTCGGCCATGACCCCGCACACCCCACAATCTGCGGGCGTTGCACCAGCAACCTGTTTGGCGCCGGCGAAATCCGGGCGGTTGCCTGATGGCCACGAAGGGGAAGACCCGGCTGGTTCGCGGCACGGGTGGCGGCATGCTGCCCTGGCTCGGTCTGGCGCTCATCCTGCTGATTGCGGACCAGTTCACCAAGGTGCTGGTGGTCGGCTACTACCAGCTCGGCGACAGCACTGTGGTGACGTCTTTCTTCAATCTCGTGCGCGTGCACAACACCGGCGCGGCGTTCTCCTTCCTCGCCTCGGCCGGTGGCTGGCAGCGCTGGTTTTTCACCGCGCTGGGCATTGCCGCGGCCGGGTTCATCCTGTGGATGCTGCGTGCGCACAGCGCGCAACGGCTGTTCAGCTTCGCCCTGGCCTGCATCCTGGCGGGCGCGGTGGGCAATGTGATCGACAGGGTGTTGTACGGTTATGTGGTGGACTTCCTGCAGTTCCACTGGTCATGGCTGAGCCCGGTGTTCCCTGGCGGCTTCTTCCCGGCGTTCAACATCGCCGACAGCGCCATCACCGTGGGCGCAACCGCGCTGATCCTGGACGAGCTGCTGCGGGTGCGCCGGGGGCGGTGAAACCCGCCCCTGGGGCGGCCTGCGACCGCCCCGCCGGTGTTTTGGGCATCATTTGATGCCGAAAATGACCACATCCCATCGCGAAATGGTCATAGTTTGCTATCGTAATAGTAGCAATGAAAAATGCGAGAACACCCCTTCCAGGCGGCTGCGTCAGAGCGTCAGGATGGTGCAGCCGGTGGTCTGGCGCGCCTCCAGCGCCCGGTGCGCGTCCTGCACCTGCGCCAGCGGGAAGCGCTGCTCGATGTGAATCTTCACCTGGCCGCTGAGCACCACGGCAAACAGGTCGTCGGCCATGGCCTGTGTGGCCTCGCGCGTGGTGATGTGGCTGAACAGGGTCTGGCGCGTCACGTAGATCGAGCCCTTGGCGCCCAGGCTGGCCGGGGCAAACGGGGGCACCGGGCCGGAGGCGTTGCCGAAGCTGGCCATCAGGCCGAAGGGGCGCAGGCAGTCGAGCGACTTGTCCCAGGTGTCCTTGCCGACCGAGTCGTACACCACCTTCACGCCTGCGCCACCGGTGATGTCCTTCACCCGCGCGGCGAAATCTTCGGTGCGGTAGTTGATGGCATGAACCGCCCCGTTGGCCAGCGCCAGCGCGCATTTTTCATCCGATCCGGCCGTGCCGATCAGCTGCAGGCCCAGCGCCTTGGCCCACTGGCAGGCGATCAGGCCCACGCCTCCGGCGGCGGCATGGAACAGCACGTAGTCGCCGTGCTTCAGGCCCTCGACGGGCAGCGTCTTCTTGAGCAGGTATTGCGCGGTCAGGCCCTTGAGCATCATGGCAGCGCCGGTCTCGAAGCTGATCGCGTCCGGCAGCACGCATACGCACTTGGCCGGCATCACGCGCACCTCGCAGTAGCTTCCCGGTGGCTGGCTGGCGTAGGCGGCACGGTCGCCCACCTTCAGGTGCGTCACGCCCGCGCCCACCGCCTCCACGATTCCGGCGCCTTCCATGCCGAGCTTCAGGGGCATGGGGAAGGGGTAGAGCCCGCTGCGCTGGTAGACATCGATGAAGTTCAGGCCGATGGCCTTGTGGCGGATGCGGATCTCGCCTGGGCCGGGGTCGCCCACGGTCACGTCGACGAGTTTGAGCTGTTCGGGGCCACCGGTCTGGTCGATCTGGACGGCAAGGGTCATGGCGGGTCTCCTGGGACAAAGTGGAACAAATGCAACCGCCAATCCTGCCATGTTTCCGTCGCCCTCGCTGTCATGCTGCCATGGCGCACCGGCTACAGTGGCAAACATGACGCAAAGACTGACCCCCGGCACCGCGCTGCTGCTGACCATCCCGCCCTTGCTGTGGGCCGGCAATGCCGTGGTGGGCCGGATGGCGCAGGGGCTGATCCCCCCGGTCACGCTGAACTTTCTGCGCTGGGCGCTGGCCTTTGCCATCCTGCTGCCTCTGGCGGGCTGGGTGTTGCGCCGCTCCAGCGGCCTGTGGTCCCACTGGCGGCGCTTCGCGCTGCTGGGCCTGCTCGGCGTGGGCTGCTACAACGCGCTGCAGTACCTGGCGCTGAAGACCTCCACCCCGCTGAACGTGACCCTGGTCGCGTCGAGCATCCCGCTGTGGATGCTGGCCACCGGTGCACTGTTCTTTGGCGCCCGGATCTCGCGCCAGCAGCTGCTGGGGGCCGCGCTGTCGATGGCCGGCGTGGGCGTGGTGCTGTCGCGCGGGGAATGGGCGCACCTGCTGGAGCTGCGCCTGGTCACCGGCGACCTGTATGTCCTGCTGGCCACCGCCTGCTGGGCGCTGTACAGCTGGCTGCTGACGCGCCGCGACGAGCCCGATGCGATCCGAAGCGATTGGGCGGCGTTCCTGATGGCCCAGGTGGTCTTCGGGCTGGGCTGGTCCGGCGCGTTTGCCGCGAGCGAGTGGGTCTTGACGGACGCCCGCATCGTCTGGGGCTGGCCGACACTGGCCACGCTGCTCTTCGTGGCCATAGGCCCGGCGGTGCTGGCCTACCGCTGCTGGGGCCTGGGCGTGCAGCGCGCCGGACCGGCCATCGCCGGGTTCTTTTCCAACCTCACGCCGCTGTTTGCCGCGTTGATGTCGGCCGCGTTTCTCGGCGAGATGCCGCGCACGTACCACGCGTTGGCGTTTGCGCTGATCGTGGGCGGAATCGTCGTTTCATCCCGGCGCTGAGGCCAGTGCGCGGCCAAAGCGAAGGCTGCACCGGCCGCCTCAATAGGTCCCCGGATAGGCGCCACCGTCCGGCAGGATGTTCTGCCCGGTAAGGTAAGCCGCGTGCTGGCTGCACAGGAACGCGCAGATGGCACCGAACTCCTCGGCCGTGCCGTAGCGGCCCGCCGGAATCTGGGCCTGCTGTGCGCGGCGGATGTCATCCACACTCTTGCCGGTCTTTTCGGCCGCGGCACGCAGCGTCGTGGCGATACGGTCGGTATCGAACTTGCCGGGCAGCAGGTTGTTGATGGTGACGCCCTTGGCGGCGATGCCACTGCGCGCCACGCCAGCCACGAAGCCGGTCAGGCCGCTACGCGCGCCATTGGACAGGCCCAGGATGTCGATCGGCGCCTTCACCGCGCTGGAGGTGATGTTGACGATGCGCCCGAAGCCCCGCGCGGCCATTCCGTCCACCGTGGCCTTGATGAGCTCGATCGGCGTGAGCATGTTGGCGTCGACCGCCTTGATCCAGGCGTCACGATCCCAGTCGCGAAAGTCGCCAGGTGGCGGCCCCCCCGCATTGGTGACCACGATGTCGAAGTTGACGCCAGGTCCGCCCGGCACGGCAAACACCGCAGCCCGACCGGCCACCGAGGTGATGTCCTCGGCCACCGCCAGCACCTGCACGGACGGGCCCCCTTGTGCTGTCAGTTCTGCGGTCGTGCGCTCCAGCGCCTCGCGCCCCCGCGCAACGATGACCACATGGACCCCTTCGCGCACCAAGGCCAGCGCGCAGCCCCGGCCCAGCCCCTTGCTGGCGCCGCACACCAGCGCCCATTTGCCTGCGATACCCAAATCCATAACAATTCCCGTCTTGCGTGTCAGAAAGACCTGAATGATAGAGGCCGCATCCCTTTCACACAGACGCACTGGCTGCCAGACCTTGCGGGGCCTGCTGGTGAGCTTGGCAGGGGCGTGGATATGCGCCGCCCAAGCCCAGGGTGATCCCGGCATCCTGCGGCGCGCGGTCGAACTGCGCGAGTCCCCCGCGCCAAATGCAGCGAGCCTGGCGGCACTGCCCGCACAGGCCTCCGTCACGCGACTGGCTGGGCGGCAGGGGGCCTGGATACAGGTTCGAACGGCAGCCGATGTGACGGGCTGGGTCCACCTGTTCGACGTGGGCTCGCCCGGCTCGCCAACCACGGCACCAGCCCAAGGTGGCGCACCGTCGGGCAGCAGCGCCCTGCGCGGCCTGACCAGTCTCCTGACTGGCGGCGCCAGCGGCGGGACCACTGTCCCGACCACCACCGTCGGCATTCGCGGCCTGAGCGCCGAAGACATCGCCCAGGCCCAGCCCAATGCCGAAGCCGTCACCCAAATGGAGGCCCTGCGCCAGAACGAAGCCCAGGCGCGCGCGTTTGCCAGCGGCGCCACCCTGGTCAGCCAGACGGTCACGCCGCTGCCCTCGCCCCCGGCTCCATCAAACGCCAGCATGGCGGGTGGAGCCGCGCAATGACCCGTTCCTGGCGCCTGCTCGGGCGGACCGTGGCCGCCGTGGCGGTCGCCTTGCTGCTCGCACCTGGCGCACAGGCCCAATTCGGCGCGCTGCGCCTGCTCGGGTCGATCGGTCGCCCGGCGCCGGCTTCCGTGCAGCCGACGGGCGCCGCTTCCGGTGGCGACCTGCTGCAGTTGCTGTCGCAATCACTGGACCAGATCGACGAGCCGAAAGAGATCGAGATCGGCCGCCAGATGGCCGCCGTGCTGCTCGGCAGCAAGCCCTTGCACGGCGACATGGCCTTGCAGGCCTATGTCAACCAGCTGGGCCGCTGGATCAGCCTGCACTCCACCCGCCCCAACCTGCCGTGGTCCTTTGTGGTGATTGACGACAGCGGCTACAACGCGTTCGCGGCACCCGGTGGCTACGTGTTCGTCACGAAGGGCCTGATCGACCGGGTGCGCGACGAAGCGGAGCTGGCCGCCATCCTGGCGCACGAGATCACCCACGTCACCAGCCGGCACCACCTCGTGGCCCTGCGCGCCAAGGCGCAGGTGGGCGTATTGACCCAGTTGGTGGGATCGCAGCTGCGCAACAACCTCGGTGGCTGGGTGTCGGCGCAGATGCTTTCGCTGGGGCGCAATCTTTACAGCAGCGGCCTGAACCAGCAGGATGAGTTCGATGCCGATCGCAACGGCGTCGAACTCGCCACGCGTGCAGGCTTCGACCCCTACGGGCTGGCCGCTGCCCTGCAGCAGTTGCGCACGGCCACCCCCGACGATCCTCTGTTCGCGCTGTCGCTGAGCACCCATCCGCCTGCCCAGCAGCGGCTGGACCGGATCGAAGTGGCCATGGGCAGCCGGCTCGACGGTTTCGCCGGCAAGCCGCCGGTGCCTCTGGCGCTACGCCTGGCGCGCTGAGCGCGAAAACACATAAATCCCGGTGATCACCAGCACGGTGCCGGCGATGATCCAGCTGTTCAGCGGCTCACCCAGAATCACCACTCCCATCAGAATGGTCGACATCGGGCCGATCATGCCGGTCTGCGCCGTCAAAGCGGGCCCGATGCGCTCGATCGCCATCATCACCAGCAGCACCGGCAGCGCGGTGCAGGCCGTCGCATTCAGCAGTGACAACCAGAGCACGGCGGGCGCGACCTCGGCGGCGGCCAGCGGGCGCAGCAGCGCGAACTGGGCGATGCACAGCAGGCAAGCCACCGAAGTGGCCAGCCCCGCCAGCCGTAGCGCGCCCAGACGGTGCACCAGCTCGCCGCTGTAGCTCATGTACAGCGCGTAGCTGATGGTGCTCAGGAACACCAGCAGCGCGCCCCAGGCCACAGCCGTTCCATCCAGCGAAAGCTGGTGACCAAAGACTAGCACCACCCCGCTGTAGCTCACAGCCATCGCCACCGCCTGGGGCCGGCGGATTCGCCGACCGTGCATCAGCCAGCCCAGCAGCAGCACCAGCGTGGGGTTGAGATACAGGATCAGCCGTTCGAGTGACGCGGTGATGTACTGCAGCCCGGCAAAGTCGAGAAAACTGGCCAGGTAGTACCCGGTGAATCCCAGCCACAGCACGCCCACCGCGTCGCGGCGTGTCAGCGCCGGCTTGCCACGCCCGGCCCACCACGCCATCGCCGCAAAGAAAGGTACCGCGAACAGCATGCGGTACATCAGAAGCGTGACCGCGTCCACGCCATGGCGATAGGCCAGCTTGACGATGATGGCCTTCCCGCTGAAGGCAATGGAGCCGACAACGGCCAACGCCAGCCCGGGCGCCAATTTCGTGGAATGAGGGGTGGCAGTCACGTCAGCCGCAGCGCCGGGCCGCCCCAAGCAAGGCTGGGCCCCCTCGGGGCTGAGTGCCGCGGCTCCCGATGTGCCTGCGCACATCGGGACGGCACGAAGGGCCCGCGCCTGTGGCGCTGGCACGTACAGCGCAGCACACGAAGTGGCAAGCGTGGAGGCCTGTCAGAAGCCAACCGCCTGCCCGTCACGGCGCGCGTCGCTGGCGGCCACATAGCCCTCGACCTTCGGGTCGCCCGCGCGCCAGATGAACTGGCCGGCGCCAAAGTCCTGGTAGGAGTCGTTGATGACTTCCATGCGGTGCCCGCGCTCGGCCAGGCCTTGCACGGTCTGCGCATCCAGCGCCGACTCCACGTTGATCTCCAGCCCGGCGTTGTAGCGCCAGCGCGGCGCATCGCAGGCGGCCTGCGGGTTCTGCCCGTAGTCGAGCATGCGCACCAGGGTCTGCATGTGGCCCTGGGGCTGCATGTTGGCGCCCATCACGCCGTAGCTCATCACCGGCTGGCCGTCCTTCGTGAGGAAGGCAGGGATGATGGTATGGAACGGCCGCTTGCCCGGCGCGACCAGATTGGCCGGGTTGGCGGCCTTCGCATCCACGCTGAAGCCATGGCCCCGGTTCTGCAGGCTGATGCCGAAGGTCGGCTCGACACAACCGGAGCCGAAGCCCATGTAGTTGCTCTGGATGAAGCTCACCATCATGCCGTTTTCGTCGGCGGCGGTCAGGTAGATCGTGCCGCCCTTGACCGGATTGCCCGCTCCGAAGTCCTGCGCCTTCTTCAGGTCGATCAGCTTCGCGCGGCTGGCGAGGTACGCGTCATCGAGCATCTGATCGACGCTGACTTCCATCGACGAGGGCTCGGCCACGAAGCGGTAAACGTCGGCGAATGCCAGCTTCATGGCCTCGATCTGCAGGTGCTGCGAGTCGACGCCGTCCACGGGCAGGCCCGCCACATCGAAATGGCCCAGGATGCCCAGAGCGATCAGCGCGGCGATGCCCTGCCCGTTGGGTGGAATCTCGTGCAGCGTGTAGCCGCGGTAGTCCTTCGCGATGGGCTTGACCCACTCGGGCTGGTACGCGGCGAAGTCGCTGGCCATGAGGTTGCCGCCATGCGTTGCCGAAAAACGCTCGATCGCCTGCGCGATCTCGCCGCCGTAATAGGCCTGGCCGCGCGTCTCGGCAATGGCGCGCAGCCCCCGCGCCGCCGCCTTGAACTGGAACAGCTCGCCGACCTCGGGCGCACGGCCCCAGGGCATGAAGGCCTGTGCGAAGCCTGGCAGGGATTGCAGTTCCGGCGTGGCCGCCGCCCATTTCTGCTGCACCACCACCGGCAGCAGGTAGCCCCGCTCGGCGATCTCGATGGCCGGTTGCATCAGGTCAGCGAAAGGCAGCTTGCCGAAGCGCTCGCTCATCGCCACCCAGCTGCTCACCGCACCGGGCACGGTGACTGCATCGAAGCCGCGTTTGGGGGGCGTTGCCACGTCTTGCCCGTACTTGCGGCGGAAATACTCCGGCGTCCAGGCGGCCGGTGCCCGGCCGGAAGCGTTCAGTCCATGCAGCTCTTTGCCATCCCACAGGATGCAGAAGGAGTCGCTGCCCAGGCCGTTGCTCACCGGCTCGCAGATCGTCATGGCCGCCGCGGCCGCCACGGCGGCATCCACCGCATTGCCGCCGTTGTAGAGCATGCGCAGCCCCGCCTGCGCCGCCAGCGGGTGGGACGTGGACACGACGTTGCGCGCAAAGACCGGCAGGCGCGTGCTGAGGTAGGGATTTGAATAATTGAAGTTCATTTGAATGAATCCGTGGTCGGTGTCGTCTCGACGAAGTCCAGAAAGAAATGGCGCGGCGCTACTCCGCCACGATCTTGCGCTCGGTGATGATTTTTTTCCACTTGGCGGCATCCAGCGCGGCCATCTGTGCAAACTGCGCCGGCGTGCCGCCAACGCCCTCGATGCCCAGCCGCGCCAGGCGCTCCTTGACATCGGCGTCGGCCTGCGCCTGGTTAACGGCGGTGTTGACCCGTGCCGTCACATCGGCCGGCAGCCCCTTGGGGCCGTAAAGGCCGAACCAGGTGTTGGACTCGAACCCGGGAAGCAACTCGGCCACCGCCGGAAGGTCCGGCGCCATCGGCGTGCGCTGCGCGGAGGTCACGGCCAGCGCGCGCAGGCGGCCGTCGCGCACATGGGGCAACCCGGTCGGCAGAGAGTCGAACAGCACGTCCACCTTTCCGCTCACGAGGTCCGGAATCGCCAGCGCCGTGCCCTTGTAGGGAATGTGCACCAGGAACAGGCCTGCCTGCGACTTGAACAGCTCGGCGGTGAGCTGCACGATGGTGCCATTGCCGCTGGAGGCGTAATTCAGGCGCCCGGGGTTCTTGCGTGCATAGTCCACCCACTCCTTGAGCGTCTTTGCGGGCGAACTGTTGGGCACCAGCATGATGCTGGGCGCGTTGCCAACATGGCAGATGGGCGTGAAATCACGCACCGCGTCATACGGCATCTTCGGATTCAACGCAGGGCCGATGGAGTGGGTGCTGGAGGTCGCCAGCAGCAGCGTGTAGCCGTCCGCGGGGGCCTTGGCCACCAGATCGGAGCCGATGGTGCCGCCGGCCCCTGGGCGGTTCTCCACCACCACCGCCACTCCAAGCTTTTCACCCAGCTTCTGCGAGAGCGTGCGGGCGAAGATATCGGTCGCACCGCCGGCCGGGAACGGCACCACCAGGCGGATGGGTTTGGACGGATAGGCCTGCGCCCAAGCGGGTGCCCCCAGCAACAGGGTGGCAGCGGCACCGGTGCCGATAACGAGTTGACGTCTTCTCATGGAATTCCTGCTGATTTCGAAGCGCTTTGCAAACCACCATTGTGCGGCACGTGACGATGAGATGCTGCAATGCCGCCGCTCAAACAAAACGGCGCCCACGGGCGCCGTTTGCGTCAGCCTGCGGACCGCGTCAATCCTCGACGAACGCCTCCTCGCGCTTGTTCTTGATGGCCGGCATCAGCACGATCACCAGCAGCAGCGCGGCTGCGGCCAGCAGGCCCGCCGACAGCGGCCGCGTGACAAACACGCTCCAGTCGCCGCGCGAGAGCAGCAGCGCCCGGCGCAGGTTCTCCTCCATCATCGGCCCCAGGATGAAGCCCAGCAGCAACGGTGCCGGCTCGGCGCCCAGCTTGATGAACAGATAGCCGATCACACCAAAGATGGCCACCATCCAGATGTCGAAGGTGTTGTTGTTGGTGGAGTACACGCCGATCGCGCAGAACAGCACGATGGCCGGGAACAACCAGCGGTAGGGCACCGTCAGCAGCTTGATCCACAGGCCGATCATCGGCAGGTTCAGAATCACCAGCATCAGGTTGCCGATCCACATCGAGGCGATCAGGCCCCAGAACAGTTCCGGGTTGCTGGTCATGACCTGCGGGCCCGGCTGGATGTTGTGGATGGTCATGGCACCGACCATGAGCGCCATCACGGCATTGGGCGGAATGCCCAGCGTCAGCAGGGGAATGAACGAGGTCTGCGAGCCGGCGTTGTTGGCAGATTCGGGTGCCGCCACGCCGCGGATGTTGCCCTGGCCGAACGGCACTTCGCCCGGCTTGAGCTTGGTCTTCTTCTCGATGGTGTAGGCCGCGAACGCCGCCAGCAGCGCGCCGCCGCCCGGCAGGATGCCGAGCAGGGAGCCGATGGTGGTGCCGCGCAGCACGGCCGGCACCATGCGCTTGAAGTCTTCCGCGGAGGGGTACAGGTGCGTCACCTTGCCGGTGAACACCTCGCGGTGCTCTTCCTTGATCGACAGGTTCTGGATGATCTCGCCATAGCCGAAGACGCCCATCGCAATCACGATGAAGCCGATGCCATCGGTCAGTTCCGGAATGTCGAAGGAAAAGCGCGCGACGCCGGAGTTCACGTCGGTGCCCACCAGGCCCAGCAGCAGGCCCAGCACGATCATCGCAATCGCCTTCAGCAGTGAGCCCGAGGCCAGCACCACGGCGCCGATCAGGCCCAGGATCATCAGCGAAAAATACTCCGCCGGGCCGAACTTGAAGGCCACCTCGGTCAGCGGCGCAGCAAAGGCCGCCAGGATCAAGGTGCCCACGCAGCCGGCAAAGAAGGAGCCGAGGCCGGCGGCCGCCAGTGCTGGCCCTGCCCGCCCCTTGCGCGCCATCTGGTAGCCGTCGATCACGGTCACCACCGAGGACGATTCGCCGGGCAGGTTCACCAGAATCGCGGTGGTCGAGCCCCCGTATTGCGCTCCGTAGTAGATGCCGGCCAGCATGATCAGCGCGGCCACTGGCGGCAGCGCGTAGGTGGCAGGCAGCAGCATCGCGATGGTCGCCACCGGGCCGATGCCGGGCAGCACGCCGATCAACGTGCCCAGCAGACAGCCGACGAAAGCGTAGATCAGGTTCTGGGCCGTGAAGGCGACGCCGAAGCCCAGCGAAAGATTGTTGATCAGATCCATGGGAAGTCTCCTCAGCCCGTGATGAAGGTCGGCCAGACCGGGAACTGCAGTTTGAGCAGCACGATGAAGGCGAGGTAACTGCCGATCGACAGGATGGTCGCGAGAATCAGCACCTCCTTGAGGTTGAACCGCTCACCAGCCAGGCTGGCGACCACGGTCAGCCCGTAAATGGCGGCGACCAGTCCCATGGCCGGGATCTTGAGCGACGGCAACCCCCCCAGCAGGATGCCGAACAGCACGTTCGACGCGATGACAAAGAACAGCGGTTTCCAGGCAAACTTTCCGATCTTGTCTCCCCCATCGGTTTCCACAACCAGGGCTTTGAACATGACGATGGCCCCCAGGATCGCCAGCAGGATGCCCAGCACCAACGGGAAGTATCCCGGCCCCATGCGCGCGCCATTGCCCACCGTGTAGGTGGTGGCCCCCAGGGCGAATGCAGCACCGACGGCGCTGAACATCAGCCCGGAGAAGAAGTCTTTCTGACTCTTGATTTTCACGAATGAACTCCTCGAAATGGATTTTTCGAAGGCTCGATTCTGGGGGGAAATGCCACCACCGCAGATGTGGATTTCACCTACGCAGCCGGATGAATCTCCCCTGACAACGACGACAGGAAAGGGTTAACACCAATGGAACCCTCAATCCACAGGCGGTGTTGCCAACAAGACCTCGTCCAGCGTGGTCAGCCCCTCGGCCACCCGCAGGGCGCCTGCCAGGCGCAACGGGCGCATGCCGTCGGCCACCGCCTGGCGTCGCAGGGCATCGATACTGGGCTGCTGGTTGACCCGGTCCTTGAAGGCCTCGGACACGGTCAGCAGCTCGTACAGGCCCATGCGGCCCATGAAGCCGGTCATGCGGCAGTCCACGCAGCCCACCGCCTTGTAGGGCCGATAGCCGCCATTGATCTTCCATGGCTTGACCACGGCTTCCAGATCGGCGCGGGTGGCGCTTTCGTCCTTCGCCTTGCACTGCGGGCACAGGGTGCGCACCAGGCGCTGGGCCAGCACGCCCAGCACCGTGGCGTTGATCAGGTAGGGCGGCACGCCGAGTTCCATGGCGCGCGTGATCGCGCTGGGCGCGTCGTTGGTGTGCAGGGTGCTGAACACCATGTGCCCGGTCAGCGCCGCCTGGACCGCCATCTCGGCGGTCTTGAGGTCGCGGATTTCGCCGACCATGATGATGTCCGGGTCCTGGCGCATCAGCGCGCGAAGGCCCTCGGTGAAGCCGAAATCCAGCTGCGGCTGGACCTGGGTCTGGTTGAATGCCGGCTCGATCATCTCGATCGGGTCCTCCACCGTGCTCACGTTCACCTCGTCGGTGGCCAGGCGGCGCAAGGTCGAATACAGCGTGGTGGTCTTGCCGGAGCCGGTGGGGCCGGTCACCAACACGATGCCGTGCGGCCGCTTGACCAGCGCCTCCCAGCGCTCGGCATCGTGGGCGCTGAAGCCCAGCGCGTCCAGATCCTTGACGGTGGTGTCCGGGTCGAAGATGCGCATCACCATCTTCTCGCCGAAGGCCGTTGGCAGCGTGGACAGGCGCATCTCGATCTCGTCGCCGCGCGTGTTGCGGGTCTTGATGCGGCCGTCCTGCGGGCGGCGCTTCTCGATCACGTCCATGCGACCGAGCAGCTTGATGCGCGCGGTCATCGCGTTGAGCACGCCGATCGGCATCTGGTAGACCGGGTGCAGCACCCCGTCGATGCGAAACCGGATCGTGCCTTGCTCGCGCCGGGGCTCCAGATGGATGTCGCTGGCACGCTGGTCAAAGGCGTACTGCCAGAGCCAGTCCACCACCTGCACCACGCCCTGGTCGTTGGCGTCGAGCTGCTTGTTGCTGCGGCCCAGCTCCACCAGCTGCTCGAAACTGGCGCCACCCGCATTGCCGCCGGCCTTCTGCGCCGCGCGCACCGACTTGGCCAGCGCAAAGAACTCCACCGTGTAGCGCTGGATCTCGCCGGGGCTGGCCAGCACCCGTCGCACCGTGCGGCGCGACTGCCGCTCCACCTCGGCCACCCAGTCGGTCAGAAACGGCTCGGCCGTGGCCACCACCACCTCGGTCGGCGTCACCTGAACCGGCAGCACGCGGTGCCGCTCGGCATAGGCCGCGCTCATGGTCTCAGACACCTTGCCCACATCGACCTTCAGCGGATCGATGCGCAGGTACTCCAGTCCCGTGCGACTGGCGAGCCACTGCGTCAGCGACTCGATGTCCAAGGGACGGTCGTCGCTGGCGCGGCGCATCGACACACTGGCCAGGCGAACCAGCGGGTGCTGCACGCTCTCGGCCTTGGCGCACCGGTCCACGGTCCGCCTGGCCTCGTCAGCCGTGATCAGGCCGTCTTCCCGGGCCCAGTCGACCAGCCGGCGCCAGTCGATGGGGCCCTGGTGGGCGGTGGCGGCAATGGGTGTGTGCGGCATGACCGTGTTCATGGTTTCCTGCAGGGTTTGAACACCCGCAACCACTTGGTGGCGGGCAGGTTCCAGCGAGTCTGGATGGTTTCGGCCCGCGCGGCAAGGGCCTCTCGCGAGGGGCGGGTGGGTGTGCGCTGCGCCAGCACCACGGTATTGCCCTCGCGGGTGGGCTTGAAGGCCCAGACGGCCTCCTCGCCGAAGGCCGCCGCAATCTTGTCCAGGCTGCGCTCGTAGCTGGAGGCGCGGCCGAACAGGTTGACGGTCATGCAGCCCTCGTCGGTCAGCAGGGCACGGCACTGCGCATAGAAGGCTTCGTCGTCCAGCACTGGTGCTGCGGCCTCATGGTCGTACAGGTCCACCTGCAACGCATCGACCGTGCCCTGCCATTCAGGACGCTGGATCTCGACCGCTGCGTCAGCAATCACCACCTGCAGCCTGGCGTCATCGGGCGGCAGCTTGAACCATCCCCGGCAGGCCACCAGCACCTGCGGATTGAGCTCGATCACGGTGGTCTTCATGCGCAGCTGGCGCCGGCAGAACTTGGTGAGCGCGCCCGCGCCCAGCCCCAGCTGCATCGCATGGCGCGTGGCCACCTGGGTGGGCTCGACGAACAGCAGCCAGGCCATCATGCGCTGCACGTATTCGAGCTCGATCTCGTACGGATCGTCCAGCTTCATCGATCCCTGCACCCACTCGGTGCCGAGATGCAGGCAGCGCACGCCGTTGTAGTCGGAGAAGTTGACCTCCGGGAGTTCCTCGCCGATGCCGGCTTTCCTGCGTGCCATAAGGGGTGGGTCTCGCTTGCTCTCAGATCAAACCATGTTGTTCACACACGCCGCGCCAGGCGGCGAGCTTGCGCTCGAAGCTCCAGGAGGCATTGGCCGGGCTGGTCGACGGCAGCCGGTGCACCGCCACACCGAGGGTGGCCGTGTGCCGCGCATGCTTGTAGCTCTCCCCGCCATTGTGTGCGATGCCGCGCAGCGCCGTGCAGCGCGCAGCCAGCGCCGCGAAATCATTGACCTCCGCGTGGCGAATGGCCGTGTCCAGACTGCCCTGGCGCTCGCAGCTGGCATACACGTCCCACAGCCCCAGGCCATGGTCCAGCAGCCAGGCAATCCTGTTTTCATAGCTGTCAGTGACCATCTGGCGCTGGGAAGGCGGCCAAATGGCTTCCATAATGCGCCAGAAGTGGTTCTGCGGGTGCCCGTAGTACTGCTGCGCGGCCAGCGAGGCGGCGCCGGGAAAGCTGCCCAGGACCAGCAGCACCGTCGCGTCCGACACGACCGGCGGCAGGCCGGTCAGGCGCTGGGCGGGGGCTGAGGGGGTGGGGGAAAGGGGCATGCGGGTGGGAATTTGGGTGATTTTTGGATTATCCCAGCGTGGGATGGTCGGTTGGTGCTATGAGTTTGTGAGTCTTCTTTTGGCTGCTGGCCGGGATGTGCGCCCGGCGGCGCCCCTACTTTCTTTGCTTCGCCAAAGAAAGTAGGCAAAGAAAGGCGAGCCGGATGCGTCGTCCCTTCGCTGCGCTACGGGCACGCTGCGTTGCTCGGCCCAGGCGGGGCGCGCAGAAACTCGCCCTTCGGGCTCAGACATCTGCGCAC
Source organism: Candidatus Skiveiella danica (assembly GCF_022705245.1). Taxonomy (NCBI): domain Bacteria; kingdom Pseudomonadati; phylum Pseudomonadota; class Betaproteobacteria; order Burkholderiales; family Comamonadaceae; genus Candidatus Skiveiella; species Candidatus Skiveiella danica. The sequence goes on from NZ_JAKJEW010000014.1 coordinate 64,021, forward strand.
CTTTTCCCGCCTGGGCCTGTGCGACTCGCCGACGCATGACGGCTGGGGAACCGGGGGCTTTCGACCCTTCCGCTGGAACGAGCACTTTGTACGAATGACGGAGATCGTCGCGCCAGCGTCGCGTGAAGCGGAGGTTCCCGCTCCCCGCCGTTGCGGCCGGGCTGAGCAGCGCAGAGGCCGGCGGATCAAGAGGCTCAGATGTCTGAGGGCCGCAGGCCCGAGTTTCTGAGCCTCCCGCCGGTTTCGAGCAGCGCAAGGCACCGCGAAGCGAAGCGCAGGGGACCGGACGCCCGGCTCGCCTTCTCTTTGCTTACTTTCTCTTGGCGAAGCAAGAGAAAGTGAGTCGGCCGCCGGGCCGAGACCCGGCCAGCCACCCCATGAAAACTCACAAATCAATAGCTAAAACTGACCATCCCACGCCGGGATAGCACCAAAAAAACTCAAAAAATCCCTTCCATCACCCGCGGCAACGCCTCCCCCGCATTGCGCACGGTCGCAAGCGCCAGCTCTTCCACGGAAATCCCCCTCAAGCCCGCCACCACCGCGCCGATCCTCGGCAACTCGGCGGGTTCGTTGGGCTGGCGTGCCTGCCCGGCGGCACGCTGTTCGGCGGTCACGTAGAGCCAGTGCGGCGGGATGTCGGGTGCGTCGGTCTCCAGCACCAGCGCCGACAGCGGCAGTTCGGCCGCCAGGCGGCGCAGCTGCAGCGCGCGCTCATAGGTCACCGCACCGCCGAATCCCAGCTTGAAGCCCAGATCGATGAAGGCCTGCGCCTGCTGCTGGCTGCCATTGAAAGCGTGGGCGATGCCGCGCCAGCCTTGCAGGGGCGCCAGCTCGCGCAGCGCCCGCAGCAACGCATCGGCCGAGCGGCGAACATGCAGGATCACCGGCAGGCCATGGCGGCGCGCCAGCTTGAGCTGCTCGCGGTAGAAATGCTCCTGCCGCTCCTTCAGCGGGCTGAGCTTGAGTTCAGGCACGAAATAGTCCAGCCCGATCTCCCCCACGGCCACAAGGCGCGGGTCGTCCCGGTGGCGCTCCAGCGCGACGTCCAGCGTGGCAAGGTCGGCCTCCTGGGCGCGCGCCACGTACAGCGGGTGAATGCCCAGCGCGTAGGCGTCGCCGAAGCGGTGCGCCAGCGTGCGCACGGTGTCGAAGTTCGCGACTTCCACGGCCGGGATCACGCATTGCGCCACTCCGACGGTTGACGCACGCGCCCGCACCTCCGCGGCGTCTGTCCCAAATTCAGGCGCGTCGAGGTGGCAGTGCGTGTCGATCCAGACGGTCATGGCGCGATGATGCCCGAAGCCTGCACGAAGGCGGCAACCGTGCTAACGTGGCGGCTCCATCGTTCACGCGGGCAGGTCAAAGGATGCGAAAAACCGCTCTCTACAGCCGATCGGCACCCCGCCCGGGTCCGACTTCGCCTTCGTCCGCCAGCGATGCCGAAGCCCGGGCCGTGCCCATGCCCGACACGACCGCCCGCGCCCGGTGGCAGCGCGCCGCGGCCTTCCTCAGTAGTCCGCGCGGCCTGTGGATCGCCATCGGCGTGCTGACCTTCCTGCTGCTGTTCACCCTGGCCCAGGCACTGCGCCCCGGCGCGCGGGCGCTGACGCAGGAGGACATCGACGCCGCCGTGCTCAGCACCCTGGAGAAGACACCCCTGCCCTCGCCCGCTGCGCGTGCCGCCGAGGTGATCCGACCGTCCGTGGTGCGCGTGACGGGCTACCGCGCCGGCAAGAAGGGCGAAGAGGACATCGAGCACGGCGTGGGCACCGGCGTGGTGATCGTCGACAAGGGCGTGATCCTGACCAACCTGCACGTGGTGCAGGCCGCCGACACCATCAAGGTGCTGTTCGCCGACGGGCTGGAAGCCACTGCCTCCATCACCGGCGCTCAGCCGGAAAATGACCTGGCGGTGCTGCAGGCACACAAGATCCCCGACGACCTGATCCCCGCCACGATGCGCTCCACCCACGATCTGCTCCCCGGCGACCAGGTGGTGGCGGTGGGCTTTCCGTTCGGCATTGGCCCGTCGTATTCCGCCGGCGTGATCTCGGGGCTCAAGCGCGTGTTCCGTTCGCCCGAGGGCAAGCAGAAACTCACCAACCTGATCCAGTTCGACGCCGCGGCCAACCCGGGCAACTCGGGCGGGCCGCTGGTCACCATGGACGGCGAGGTAGTCGGCATCGTCACCGCCATCCTGAATCCGACCCCGGCACGCACATTCCTGGGCATTGCCTTTGCCGTGCCGATCGAAAACGCCGCGGCCGCCGTCGGCCTGCACCCTTTCTGAAACCTTGCGGGACAGACCAAGAGTTACACATAGTGAACTTTGCTCTGTCCTCAACCATTTAAATTGCGGGACAGACCCAGCGTTGCACGCAGTGAACCTTGCTCTGTCCTCAACCCTTTAGGAGCCCTCATGGACATGAATCCCGCAAAACCCGGCGATACCGCGCAGTTGATGGAACAGATCCTCTACGAGGTCAAGCGCGTGGTGGTCGGCCAGGACCGCTTCCTGGAGCGCGTGATGATCGCCATGCTGGCGCAGGGCCATCTGCTGGTCGAAGGCGTTCCCGGGCTGGCCAAGACGCTCACCATCAAGACCCTCGCCAACACCGTTCGCGGCCAGTTCAAGCGCATCCAGTTCACGCCCGACCTGGTGCCGTCCGACCTGGTCGGCACGCGCATCTACAACCAGAAGACCGGCGACTTCAGCACCTCCCTGGGGCCGGTGTTCACCAACCTGCTGCTGGCCGACGAGATCAACCGCGCGCCGGCCAAGGTGCAGAGCGCGCTGCTGGAGGTGATGCAGGAGCGGCAGGTGACGATCGCCGGCGAGACGCACCGCGTTCCCTCGCCCTTCCTGGTGATGGCCACGCAGAACCCGATCGAGACCGAGGGCACCTACCCGCTGCCCGAGGCGCAGGTGGACCGTTTCATGATGAAGGTGCTGGTGGACTACCCCACCGACGAGGAAGAGTTCGTGATCGTGCAGCGCGTCACCGGCGCACCGGTGGACGTCACGCCCGTGGCCACCACCGAACAGCTCGCCGCGCTGCAGGCCGAATGCCGGCGGGTCTATGTGGACCCTTCGCTGATCCAGTACGCCGTCAAGCTGGTGGCGGCCACGCGCACGCCCGAGAAAGCCGGCCTGAAGGACCTGGCGCGCTTCATCACCTTCGGCGCCAGTCCGCGCGCCACCATCAACCTCACCGAGAGCGCGCGCGCCCTGGCCATGCTGCGCGGGCGCACCTATGCGCTGCCCGAGGACATGACCGACCTGGTGCCCGACGTGCTGCGCCACCGGCTGGTGCTGTCGTACGAAGCGCTGTCCGAGGGGCTTTCGGCCGACGCCGTGGTCAGCAAGATCATGGCGAAGATTCCGGTGCCCGCCAAGCCACTGGAACACGAGAAACTCGCGGCCTGACATGGTCTTCAGGAACCCGTTTCGCCGCAAGGGCGCCGTCGAAGAAGCGCCACCGGACCCCGTTGCGACTGGACCCGCAACGGGCGAGACCGGCAGCGCCGAACGCGTTCTGCGCCGGCTGGAATGGTCGGTCATCCGCCGGCTCGACGGCCTGCTGCAGGGCGACTACCGCACGCTGATGCGCGGCGCCGGCCTGGACCTGGCGGACCTGCGCGAATACCAGCACCACGACGACGTGCGCCACATCGACTGGAACGTCACCGCCCGGCTGCAGGTGCCGCACGTGCGCGTGTTCACCGAAGACCGCGAGATGGCGGCCTGGTTCCTGCTCGACCTGAGCCCCTCGATGGATTTCGGCTCCCACACCGAGCGCAAGCAGGGGGTGGCGGCCGAATTCGTGGCGGTGCTGGCGCGGCTGCTCACGCGCCATGGCAACCGTGTCGGCGCGCTGGTCTATGGCACGGGCGTCGACACCGTCATCCCCGCGCGCGGCGGGCGCCGCCACGTGCTGCAGATGCTGCACACCCTGCAACACCGGCCCGACGCGAAGGACAGCACCGGAACCCGACTGCACGAGCTGCTGACGGCGGCCGGCAACGTGGTGCGACGCCGCTCCACGGTGTTCGTCGTGTCGGACTTCATCAGCGAGCCGGGCTGGGAGAAGCCGCTGGCCCAACTCGCCCTGCGCCACGAGGTCGTGGCCGTGCGCCTGCACGACCCGCTGGAACTCGAACTGCCCGACCTGGGCCTGATTCCGGTGATCGATGCCGAGACCGGCGAGCAACTGATGGTGGACACCAGCGACAAAGGCTTTCGCCAGCGCTTCGCGCGCATCGCCGCGCAGCGCGAGGCCGACCTGCGGGCCGCGCTGGCGCACGCGGGGGTGGACACGCTGGAGCTTTCCACAGAAGGCGACCTGGTGGACGCCGTCGTGCGCTTCGCCGACCTGCGCCGCCAGCGCACGCGCCGGGGCACGGGCGGCGCCTTGCCGCGCCACCTGCACCAGGCGGCCTGAGCAAGCCCACCAAGGACCGCAAGGACTAGACCATGACCTTCCTTTGGCCCCAATTCCTCTGGCTGCTGCTCACCCTGCCCTTGCTGGTGCTGCTGTATTTGTGGCTGTTGCGCCGGCGCAAGGCGCTGGCCCTGCGCTACGCCAGCCTGTCGATCGTCAAGGAGGCCATGGGCAAAGGGCCGGGCATCCGCCGGCACATTCCGCCGGTGCTGTTCCTGCTGGCACTCGCCGCGATGCTGGTGGCCGCCGCCCGGCCGTTCGCCGTGGTCACCCTGCCCTCACAGCAGGAAACCATCATCCTCGCCATGGACGTCTCGGGCAGCATGCGCGCCACCGACGTCAAGCCCAACCGGCTGGTTGCGTCGCAGGTCGCCGCCAAGGCCTTCCTGGAGGAACTGCCGCGCAACGTGCGCGTGGGCATCGTCGCCTTCGCCGGCACCGCGCAGGTGGTGCAGCCGCCCACGCTGAGCCGTGAAGACCTCGTCGCGGCCATCGACAAGTTCCAGATGCAGCGCGCCACCGCCATTGGCAGCGCCATCGTGATCGCGCTGGCCGAGCTGTTCCCCGACCAGGGCATCGACCTGGACGCGGTGGCCCGCGCCAGCGGCCGGCCGCGCGCCATGGCCATCGACGCGGCGCCCAAGAAACCGCAGAAGGAATTCACCCCGGTGGCGCCGGGGTCGTACAACTCGGCCGCCATCATCCTGCTGACCGACGGCCAGCGCACCACCGGCGTGGACACGCTGGAAGCCGCCAAGATGGCGGCCGACCGCGGCGTGCGCATCTACACCGTGGGCATCGGCACGGTGGACGGCGAGACCATCGGCTTCGAGGGCTGGTCGATGCGCGTGCGCCTGGACGAGGAGACGCTGAAGAAGATCGCGCTGCAGACCCAGGGCGAATACTTCTACGCCGGCACGGCCGAGAACCTGAAGGCCGTCTACGAAAAACTGGGCTCGCGCCTGACGGTGGAGAAAAAGGAAACCGAAGTCTCCGGCCTGCTGGCGCTGGTGGCAGCGGTGCTGGCGCTGCTGGCGGGCGGGCTGTCGATGCTCTGGTTCAACCGGGTGCTGTGAGGCCATTCCAGAGAGGTTTCAGAATAGAATATGGCTTTTCTCATCGTCAAATGGTCATAGTACGCTATAGATAAAGTAGTGGCATGGCGTTCACATTGGCGCGGATTTCGTCCGCCGTTGTCGCTTCACACATGGCAAAGAGGGCTGAGATTGACGACGCGGATGGTCTGGCAAGCGCCATGAACATTGCGTTCTGGCCGGCCTCGCGCAACGCGGTCCGGGTCTTAGGGCGTTGGCAGGTACTGGGCCGCGAGCCCGGCAAACTCGTCTGCCCTGGGATCGAGCCCGGTTTCTTCCCGGAGGATTTCGGCCACGCGCGGCGCCAACCGGGCTGCGAGTCGCGCATCCAGAAACAAGAGGCGTGAACGCCGCGCCAGCATGTCTTCGACCGTGACCGCATATTCATGGCGGGCGGCAAAGCGCACCATGGCCTCCGTCAGTCCGGCGGTCAGCGCCACGTCGGCGCCTGGCAAGCCCGCCAGGATCTGCATCTCACTGCCATAGGAATGCTCCCCTTCCGCCTGGCTCACCGAAACCGGCGAAAACTCAGGGCCAAACTGCGCACCGACAAGACGCAAGTCCGCCGTCTGCCCTGCAGCCCTTCGTTCCAGCAGCCCCTTTGCCGCGCACATGTCCAGCACGTCTTCGGCCATGGCGCGGTACGTTGTCCACTTGCCCCCGGTCACCGTGACCAGGCCGGTGCGGCTGACAATGACGGTGTGCTCCCGGGACAAGGCCTTGGTGCTTTCAGCATCGTCGTCCTGGGGTTTTACCAAGGGACGCAAGCCGACCCAGATGCTCTTGATGTCGGCACGGGTCGGCGCCTTGCGCAGGTAGCGCGCTGATTCCCGGAGGATGAATTCCACCTCTTCGGCAAATGCCAGGGGCTCGCGCGCGAGGTCGTTGCGCGGCGTATCGGTGGTGCCCAGAATGACCTTGCCCAACCAGGGCACGGCAAACAGGACCCGGCCATCCGAGGTCTTGGGCACCATCAAGGCGGTGTCCGAATCCAGAAATTTCCGGTCCACCACAATATGCACGCCCTGACTGGGGGCCACCATGGGCTCAACCGCCCGCCCCCCCGCAGCACTGTGGGCAGGGCTGTCCATTTCGCGCAGGGCATCGACCCATACGCCCGTCGCATTCACCACGCAGCGCGAGCGAACGCGATAGTCCTTCCCGCTCAGGGAGTCTTGCGCCAGCACACCGCTGATTTTTCCGCCTTCATAGAGCAGTCCGGTGGCCGCACAGTAGTTGACCAGCAAGGCCCCGCGCGTGACTGCCGTGCGGCCAATGGCCAAGGCCAGCCGGGCATCGTTGAACTGTCCATCCCAGTATTGCACGCCACCTTTGAGACCGTCTGTGCGTACCGTGGGCAATGCCTCCCCTGTAGCCTGCGGCCCCAGAAAGTGCGTTTTCCCCAAGCCGGCTTTACCGGCCAGCACGTCATACAGCGTGAGGCCAATGCCGTAAAACGGGGCTTCCCACCAGTGGTAGGACGGCACCACAAACGCCAGCGGCTGCGCCAGATGGGGCGCATTGCGCAGCAATGTGGTGCGCTCATGCAGGGCTTCGCGCACCAGTGAAATATTGCCTTGTGCCAGATAACGCACCCCGCCGTGGACCAGTTTGGTGGCGCGTGACGAAGTCCCCTTGGCAAAGTCGTGTGATTCCAGCAGAACGACGCTGAACCCGCGCGCGGCGGCGTCCAGCGCCACGCCCAGGCCGGTAGCCCCGCCCCCGACCACGGCAAGGTCATATTCCCTGTCTTCACCCAGGCGCGCCAGCAGATCCTCGCGCAGCGTTTGCAGCGGTTGAGCAACAGGGGGCATATCGGATTTCTAATTTCCTAGGTCAGAAGAAATGCGAGGGCCGAAATCAGGCCCTCGCGCAGGGCGACAGCAGCGCACACGCGCCGCCGTCGCGCCCAGGACAGCTATGCCGTTCGGCTTAGCGGACCTTGCCGTTCTTCCACGCGTTCAACAGCGTGTCATAGGCGATGGTTTCGCCCTTCGGCTTCTCGTTGGCCAGCTTCTTCCACGGTGCGCTCTTGTCGCTGAGCCACTTGTCCGGGCTGCTCTTGGCGTTGAGCTTGGGCGGGCACACGGCCATGCCGGAGCGCTCCAGGCGACCCATCACCGCATCCATTTCTTCGGCCAGGTTGTCCATGGCGGCCTGCGGGGTCTTCTCGCCCGTCACGGCGACCGCCACGTTCTTCCACCAGAGCTGGGCCAGTTTGGGATAGTCGGGCACGTTGGTGCCGGTGGGAGTCCACGCCACACGCGCCGGGCTGCGGTAGAACTCCACCAGCCCGCCGAGCTTGGGCGCCATATCGGTCATGGCCTTGCTCTGGATGTCAGACTCGCGGATCGGCGTCAGGCCAACCACGGTTTTCTTGAGGGAGGTGGTCTTCGCGGTGACGAACTGGGCGTACAGCCAGGCGGCGGCCACTTTGTTGGCATCGTGGTCCTTGAAGAAGGTCCATGAACCCACGTCCTGGTAGCCGTTTTGCATGCCTTGTTTCCAGTACGGACCGTTGGGTCCGGGGGCCATGCGCCACTTGGGCGTGCCGTCGGCGTTGACCACCGGAAGGCCGGGCTTGATCATGTCGGCGGTGAACGCGGTGTACCAGAAGATTTGCTGGGCAATCTGGCCTTGTGCTGGCACAGGACCGGCTTCACCAAAGGTCATGCCGATGGCTTCCTTCGGCGAATACTTCTTCATCCAGTCGATGTACTTGGTCAAAGCGTAAACGGCTGCTGGCGAGTTGGTGGCGCCACCACGTGATACGGATGCACCTTGTGGTGTGCAGCCGTCGGCCGAGGCGCGAATGCCCCATTCATCCACCGGCTTGCCGTTCGGAATGCCGATGTCGGCGGTACCGGCCATGGACAGCCAGGCGTCGGTGAAACGCCAGCCCAGCGACGGGTCTTTCTTGCCGTAGTCCATGTGGCCATAGATCGGCTTGCCGTCGATGTTCTTCACGTCGTCTGTGAAGAACGCGGCGATGTCTTCGTACGCGCTCCAGTTCAACGGCACGCCGAGCTCGTAGCCGTACTTGGCCTTGAACTTGTCCTTCAGGTCTTGCCGCGCGAACAGATCGGCGCGAAACCAGTAGAGGTTGGCAAACTGCTGGTCGGGCAGTTGATAGAGCTTCTTGTCGGGGCCGGTGGTGAAACTGGTTCCGATGAAGTCCTTGATGTCCAGACCGGGGTTGGTGTATTCCTTGCCCTTGCCGGCCATGTAGTCGGTCAGATTCATGATCTTGCCGTAGCGGTAGTGCGTGCCAATCAGGTCGGAGTCGGTGATCCAGCCGTCGTAGATCGACTTGCCGGACTGCATCGAGGTTTGCAGCTTCTCGACCACGTCGCCCTCTCCAATCAGGTCATGCTTGACCTTGATGCCGGTGATTTCTTCAAACGCCTTGGCCAATGTCTTGGATTCGTATTCGTGCGTGGTAATGGTTTCAGAGACCACGGAGATCTCTTTCACACCCTTGGCTTGCAGTTTTTTTGCGGCTTCGATGAACCACTTCATCTCAGCCATCTGCTGATCCTTGTTCAGCGTGGACGGCTGGAACTCGCTGTCCACCCATTTCTTGGCCGCCGCTTCGTCCGCCCAGGCATGCCCGCCCGCTGCGCACGCCAGCGCGACGGCGACGACGGAATATTTCAGCTTCAGTTTCATTGCCAATCTCCTCGGTTCATTGACCCCTGTATTGAAGATGCCGCGGCTCCAGGGGAAGGCGAGACGCAGCATTGGAAAAAATCAGCCCTTGTGCATGATCCAGCCGAGCAACGCCATGGACGCCACAAAGCTGATCCAGATCGAGGGCTCAGTCTGCAGGCTCATCCACTCGCCCAGCCGGCCACTGATGCCGATAAACCCCAGGTTCACGTAGGCAGCGCTGAGCAGGCCGATAAACAGTCGATCCCCGCGGGTGGTCTCCATCGGCAAAAAGCCCTTGCGCAGGATGGTGGGGGATTTGATTTCCCACACCGTCATGCCTGCCAGCATCAAGACGATGCAGCCAAAAAACACCGCTACCGGCGTGGTCCAGGCCATCCATTCAAACATCTGCTGTTCCTCTCAAACCCGACCCATCGCAAACCCCTTGGCGATGTAATTGCGCACAAACCAGATCACGATGGCACCTGGCACGATGGTCAACACGCCGGCTGCGGCCAGGGTCGCCCAGTCCATGCCCGAGGCCGAAATCGTGCGCGTCATGGTCGCGGCAATCGGCTTGGCGTTCACGCTGGTCAGGGTGCGCGCCAGCAGCAGCTCGACCCAGCTGAACATGAAGCAGAAGAACGCAGCCACACCGATGCCGGCCTTGATCAACGGGATGAAGATGCGGATAAAGAAACGCGGAAATGTGTAGCCGTCGATGTAGGCCGTCTCGTCAATTTCGCGTGGGATGCCGCTCATGAAGCCTTCCAGAATCCACACCGCCAGCGGCACATTGAACAGCAGGTGCACCAGGGCCACGGCAATATGCGTGTCCATCAGGCCGACCGAGGTATAGAGCTGAAAGAAGGGCAGCAAAAACACGGCCGGTGGCGTCATGCGGTTGGTCAGGAGCCAGAAGAACACATGCTTGTCGCCCAGGAAGCTGTAGCGTGAGAACGCATACGCGGCAGGCAACGCCACCGTCAGCGAAATGACGGTGTTGATGCCGACGTAGATCAGGCTGTTGATGTAGCCCGAGTACCAGGCCGGATCGGTCAGGATGGTCTTGTAGTTGTCCCAGGTGAAGTGGTCCGGGAACAGCGTGAAGCCGGCCAGGATTTCGTTATTGGTCTTGAACGACATGTTGACCATCCAGTAGATGGGCAGCAAGGCGAACACGATGTACGCCAGCAGGAACAGCGAGCGCTTCTGGAACCTGGGCTTACTCATGACCACCCTCCTTGGTCTGGGTACCGACGCGCTGCATCCAGTTGTACAAAATGAAGCACATCAGCAAGATGATCAGGAAATAGATCAACGAGAACGCCGCCGCCGGCCCCAAGTCAAACTGGCCCACCGCCTTTTGCGTCAGAAACTGGGACAGGAAGGTGGTCGAGTTACCCGGCCCACCCCCGGTGACCACAAAGGGCTCGGTGTAGATCATGAAGCTGTCCATGAATCGCAGCAGCACAGCGATCATCAGCACACCGCGCATCTTGGGCAACTGCACGTAACGGAAGACGTCCAGCTTGCTTGCGCCGTCAATGCTGGCGGCCTGATAGTAGGCGTCAGGGATGGAGCGCAACCCGGCGTAGCCCAGCAAGGCCACCAGCGGGGTCCAGTGCCAGACGTCCATCAGCAGCACCGTCAGCCACGCGTGGGTGGCGTTGCCGGTGTAGTTGTAGTCAATGCCCAGGCCGAGCAGGGCAGCCCCCATCAGGCCAATATCGGTGCGGCCAAAAATCTGCCAGATGGTGCCCACCACGTTCCAGGGGATCAGCAGCGACAGCGAGACGATCACCAGCACCGCCGAGGACTTCCAGCCCTGCGCCGGCATCGACAAGGCCAGCAAAATACCCAGCGGCAGTTCCACCGCCAGTACCGAGAACGAAAAGATGATCTGGCGCAACAGCGCGCTGTGCAACTCCTCGTCGCGCATGACAGCGGCAAACCACTCGGTGCCGACAAACACCCGGCGCTCGGGCGAGATGATGTCCTGCACCGAATAGTTCACCACCACCATCAGCGGCAGGATGGCCGAGAAGGCCACGCACAGCAGCACCGGCAGGATCAGGAACCAGGCCTTCTGGTTCACGGGTTTGGTGGTTGTGCTCATGCCAAAATTTCCTCGTTTTGGTAAAAGCAGGTGTGTTCGCCCATCAACTGCAGCCAGACACGGTCTCCGGCGACCAGGTTGCCTGGGATGGCCGAAAGGCGCGCCTTGATGGTGTGGCTCTCGCGGGTGGCGCTGACGATCACATGCGTGCCCACGTCCTGTACCTGCGTGATGGTCATGGGCAGGGCACCGGCTGAATCAGCGGCGGCCAGACTCACATATTCGGGGCGTACCCCCAACTTGCACTCTCCAACCACCGGGGTGCGCCCGGCCGGCATGGGCAGCGTGAATCCCGCCGTATGAAACCCCCCGTCGTCAGCATGGCCCGGCAGGAAATTCATGCCCGGCGAGCCGATGAAGTGCCCGACGAAGGTGTGGCTGGGCCGTTCGAACAAATCGGCGGCTGAGCCAGTCTGCACGGCCCGGCCACGCGTCATCACCACCACCTGGTCGGCAAACGTCAGGGCCTCGACCTGATCGTGGGTCACGTAGATCAGCGTGAGCTTGAGTTCATGGTGAATTTGCTTGAGCTTGCGGCGCAGTTGCCATTTCAGGTGCGGATCGATCACTGTCAACGGCTCGTCGAACAGCACCGCCGACACGTCCGGGCGCACCAGGCCACGGCCCAGCGATATTTTCTGCTTGGCGTCTGCTGCCAGCCCGGCAGCGCGCTGGTTGAGCTGGCCGCTCATCTCCAGCATTTCGGCAATCTCGCCCACGCGTTTTTTGATCTGGTCGGCCGGCATCTTGCGGTTGCGCAGCGGAAACGCCAGGTTCTCGGCCACGGTCATGGTGTCGTAGATCACCGGGAACTGGAACACCTGGGCAATATTGCGTTGCTGGGGCGTGGCGCCGGTCACATTCTTGCCGTCAAAGTGCACGTGTCCCTGCGACGGCGTCACCAGCCCGGACATGAGGTTCAGCAACGTGGTCTTGCCGCAGCCCGACGGCCCCAGCAAGGCATAGGCGCCGCCGTCTTCAAAGGTCATCTTCAGGGGCAGCAAGGCGTAGTCGCTGTCCTGCTTCGGGTCAGGCCGGTAAGCGTGGGCCAGGTCGAGTTCGATGCGTGCCATATCAGCGTCCTTTGCCACGCGACGGCGCCAGCAGCAACATGCCCTGCGCGTCAAACACATAAACCTGCGCAGGATCGAAATGGAAAGTCACCGGCTGCCCCAACCCGAAGTGGTGAACACCGGTCAGCTGCGCCACAAGCTCGCCCAGTGCCGTCTCAAAGTGCACGTAGGTATCGCTGCCGGAGATTTCGGCCAGTTCCACCTTGCCCGCCAGGGCCACATCGCCAACCCGTCCCGTCGCGCGCAACGCGCTGGAGCGCATGCCCACGGTCAACGCGGCGCCTAGCGTGTGCGGCAAAGCCAGCGCCAGCAGTGGTCCGTGGCGCAGTGCGACACCGGTGGGCGCCACGCTGGCGGCCAGCAGGTTCATGGGTGGGTCACTGAAGGCGCGCGCCACCCGGATGGAGGCTGGCGCATGGAAGACTTCGGAGGTCGGGCCGTATTGCAGCAACTCGCCGGCATCCAGAACGGCGGTATAGCCGCCCAGCAGCAAGGCCTCGCCGGGTTCTGTGGTCGCATAAATCACGGTGGAATCACCGGCAGCAAACAGGGCTGACAATTCATCGCGCAGTTCTTCGCGCAGCTTGTAGTCCAGGTTGACCAGCGGCTCATCGAGCAGCATCAGCGGCGCGCCCTTGGCCATGGCGCGCGCCAGCGCGACGCGCTGCTGCTGGCCACCAGACAGCTCGGACGGGTAGCGGTCCAGAAACATCTCAATGTGCAGTTTGGCCGCCAGATCGCGCACCCGCTGCTCCACATTGCGCTCGCCACGCAGCTTCAGGGGTGAGGCGATGTTGTCGCGCACCTTGAGCGACGGGTAGTTGATGAACTGCTGGTACACCATGGACACATTGCGTTCACGCACCGGCACGCCCGCCACGCTCTTGCCATCCACCAGCACCCGGCCGGTCGACGGTGCATCCAGCCCCGCCATGACGCGCATCAGGCTGGTCTTGCCGGCCTGGGTGGCACCCAGCAAGACCGTGACGGCGTTGCTGCGCGGGGCCAGGTTCATCTCGTACAGCCAAGTCTGCGGCCCGACCTTCTTGCTGATGGCCTCAAGAGTCAACTGCATCTCACGACCTTTACTTGTAGAACAGGGGCGCCCAAAAACCATTCGTATTTGATAATTATTGTTCGTTTAGCTTCTTTTTTTCTCAGTATTTACCCTATATCAGTTCTTTTTGATTCGTTTTACAGTCCATCGACCCCGCCCTTCTGGCGCAGCACAAGCCCATGAGTCCCAACCCCCGCCAGCTGACCCTGCTCACTGTGGTGCAAGCCCAAGGCTCCGTCACGGTCGAGCAGCTTGCGGCCACCCTGGGCGTCACATTGCAGACCGTCAGGCGCGACGTGCAGCGACTGGCCGACGAAGGTTTGCTGGCGCGCTTTCACGGCGGCGTGCGCCCGCCCAGTTCGACCACCGAAAACATTGCCCACAAACAGCGCGAGAGCCTGAACGCCGACGGCAAGGCGCGCATTGCGCTCAGCGTGGCCGCGGCGGTGCCCAATGACTGCTCGCTGATCCTGAACATTGGCACCACCACCGAGGCCATCGCCCGCGCCCTGTCGCGCCATTCCGGCCTGCGGGTGATTACCAACAACCTGAACGTGGCCAGCATCCTGAGCACCAACCCCAAGTGCGAGGTGATCGTCGTGGGCGGTGTGGTGCGCGGTCGGGACCAGGGCATCGTCGGTGAAGCCGCGGTGGACTTCATCCGCCAGTTCAAGGTGGATATCGCCTTGATCGGCATCTCGGCCATTGAACCCGATGGCTCGCTGCGCGACTACGACTACCGCGAAGTCAAAGTCTCGCAAACCATCATGGCCCATGCGCGCGAAGTCTGGCTGGCCGCCGACCTGAGCAAGTTCAAACGACCGGCGATGGTCGAAGTCGCCACGCTGGATCAAATCGACCGCCTGTTCACCGACGCCCATCCCCCCGACCCCTTCCCCGCCCTGCTGGCCGAAGCGCAAGTGCGCCTGACGGTCGCAGCGCACTAGGTGGTTGGCCCCCCCTTCTTGCATTGACACACGCCGCCATGACCTACCTGCTCGCCCTCGACCAAGGCACCTCCAGCTGCCGCAGCATTGTGTTTGACCCCAACGGCACCCTCGTGGCCATGGCGCAAAAGGAGCTGCCGCAAATCTACCCGCAGCCCGGCTGGGTGGAACACGACGCGCTGGAGATCTGGCGCCTGCAGCTGGTCACCGCCCGCGAGGTCCTGAGCACGGCGGGCATCACCGCGGCGCAGCTCAGGGCAGTGGGCATCACCAACCAGCGCGAGACCACGCTGATCTGGAACCGCCGGACCGGCCAGCCGATTCACCACGCCATCGTCTGGCAGGATCGCCGCGCCGAGCCCACCTGCGCCGAACTTCGAGCGAGCGGCCTGGCCGACAGCATTCGCGCCAAAACCGGTCTGCTGGTGGACGCGTATTTTTCAGGCACCAAGCTCAAATGGATTCTGGACAACGTGCCCGACGCACGCGCCCAGGCCGCCAACGGCGAACTGGCCTTTGGCACCATGGACAGCTGGCTGATCTGGCAGCTCACCGAAGGCCGCGTTCATGCGACCGATGTCAGCAATGCCTCGCGCACCATGCTCTTCAACGTCCATCACAACCAGTGGGATGCCGAATTGATGGCGGCGCTGGAGATCCCCGCCAGCCTGATGCCGGTGGTGCAACCCAGTGCGTCCCTGTTCGGCGAAGTGGCCCCGGCGCTGCTGGGCCATCGTGTACCCATTGGCGGTGTCGCCGGTGACCAGCAAAGCGCCTTGTTCGGGCAGGCCTGCTTCACGGCCGGCATGGCCAAGAACACCTATGGAACCGGCTGCTTCATGCTGATGCACACCGGCAGCGCCTTCCAGATTTCGGGCAACGGCCTGATCACCACCAGCGCGGCACAGACCACGGCACTGCCCGAGTTTGCGCTGGAGGGCAGCGTATTTGTGGGCGGTGCCGTGGTGCAGTGGCTGCGTGACGGCCTCAATGCCATCCAGAGCAGCACCCAGGTGCAGGCCCTGGCCGAAAGCGTTCCGGATTCCGGTGGCGTGATGGTCGTGCCGGCTTTCACCGGGCTGGGTGCGCCTTACTGGAAGCCCGATGCGCGCGGCTCGATCACCGGCCTGACGCGCGGCAGCACGCTGGCGCATATCGCCCGCGCGGCGCTGGAAAGCATCGCCTACCAAAGTGCCGCCCTGCTGCTGGCCATGGGTCGGGATGCCGCCCGCGCCGGCAGCGCGCCGGTGTCCGAGTTGCGGGTCGATGGCGGTGCCTGCGTCAATGATTTGCTGATGCAGTTCCAGGCCGATCTGCTGGGCATTCCAGTGGTTCGTCCGGCCGTGATCGAGACCACCGCCCTGGGCGCGGCCTACCTCGCGGGCCTCACCACTGGCGTCTACAGGAACACGGCCGAGCTGAGCGGATTGTGGCGCGCCGAGCGCCGCTTTATCCCCACCATGGCGCGCGCGCGCGCGCAGGACATGATGGCCCGCTGGGAGCATGCGGTCACCCAGACCGTGCTCTGACCCACAGCGGGACGATTGACCGGAACCCTTGGCCTGATCGGCGGCGGCAACAGGGCCTGCGTCATATTGGGCGCAGGGCTGAAGCCAGGTGAGAGCCCGGCCGGCTCCGGCGTCTCGCTGATGGGGTTCAACCGGGTGCTGTGAAGCGGCTTCAGAAGTGTTTCAGCCTAAAAAATGCTCCCTCCCAGCGTCAAATGGACATGAACAGCTATTGATTCAATAGTGACCCGGCCTTGACATCCGGGCTGGATTTTTCACGGGGTTCGCCGTTAGCATGGCCTTATGGACGCAGCACCGCGTGAAGTCATCTTCAGGGCCGAGGGCCTGACCAAGGTCTACCGCATGGGCGAAGTGGAGGTGCACGCCCTGCGCGGCGTGGATCTGGTGCTGTATGCGGGAGAGTTCGTCGTGCTGCTGGGCCCCTCGGGCAGCGGCAAGTCCACGTTGCTGAACATCCTGGGCGGGCTGGACGTGCCCACAGCCGGCCATGTCTGGTACCACGGCGAGGACCTGACCCGCGCCAACGATGCACAGCTCACCGCGTTTCGGCGCGAGCATGTGGGCTTCGTCTTCCAGTTCTACAACCTGATCCCAAGCCTGACGGCGCAGGAGAACGTCGCCATCGTCACCGAGATCGCGCCCAACCCCATGCTCTCCGGGGAGGCCCTGGCCATGGTCGGCCTGAAGGAGCGGCTGGACCACTTCCCGGCCCAGCTCTCGGGCGGTGAGCAGCAGCGCGTGGCGATTGCCCGCGCCATCGCCAAGCGGCCGGTGGTCATGCTCTGCGACGAGCCCACCGGCGCGCTGGACTCGGCCACCGGTGTGCACGTGCTCGAAGCGCTGGAGCGCGTCAACCTCGACATGGGGACCACCACGGTGGTCATCACCCACAACGTAGACATCGCGCGCATGGCGCACCGGGTGCTTTACATGGCCGACGGGCGCATCGGGCGCGAACAGGTCAACGCCGAGCGCCTGCCGGCGCGGGAGCTGCACTGGTGATGCGCCTGAAAGCCATCCACCGCAAGGCGCTGCGCGACCTGTGGCACATGCGCGGGCAAGCGCTGGCAATCGCGCTGGTGATCGCCTCGGGCATAGCCATGCTGGTGATGTCGGCCGCCACGCTCAGTTCGCTCCAGGACACGCGCGACCGCCTGTACCGCGACTACCGCTTCTCCGACGTCTGGGCCCAGGTCAAGCGCGCCCCCAGTGCCCTGGCGCAGCGCGTAGCCGAACTGCCGGGCGTCAATGAGGTCGAGACCCGGCTGATCGCCGGGGCCAAGGTCGAGCTGGCGGACTTTTACGAACCGATCGAGGCGGTGGTGCAGTCGCTGCCCGACACCGGCGAGCCTGCGCAGAACCGCCTGTACCTGCGCAGCGGGCGCATGCTGGCACCGTTTGCCGACGACGAGGTGCTGGTCAGCGAATCGTTCGCGCTGGCGCACAAGCTGCAGCCCGGCGACCGCCTGCGTGCCACGGTGTATGGCCGCACCCAGTGGTTCACCATCGTCGGCATGGCGGTCTCGCCGGAGTACGTCTACCAGATCAAGCCTGGTGCCATGTTCCCCGACTACCAGCGCTACGCCATCCTGTGGATGAACCGGCGCGCGCTGGAGGCGGCGCTCGACATGAATGGCGCCTTCAACCAGGTCGTGGTGCGGCTCAGCCCTGGCGCGGATGAGCGCGACACCATCGCCGCGATGGACCTGCTTCTGGCGCGAAACGCAGCCTGGGCGCGCATGGCCGCATGGACCAGCTCTCGTACCGTTTCCTGCACGAGGAATTCCGCCAGCTCGCCACCATGACGCGCGTCTTTCCGACGATTTTTCTGGGCGTGGCGGCGTTCCTGCTGAACGTGGTGTTCACGCGGCTGGTCGGCACGCAGCGGGACCAGGTCGCCATCCTCAAGGCCTTTGGCTACAGTACGCTGGACGTGGCGCTGCACTATGGCCTGATCGTCACGCTGATCTGCCTGATCGGCTCGGCGCTGGGGGTGGCCGGTGGCGCCTGGCTGGGCACGCTGATGTCGGCGATGTACCAGATGTACTTCCGCTTTCCCTTCCTGGATTTCAGCGTGTCCGTGCCGGTGGCCCTGACCGGTATCGGGGTCAGCCTGGTGGCGGCGCTGCTTGGCACCGGGCGCGCCGTCTACGCCGCGGCCGACTCGCCCGTGGCCGAGGCCATGCGCCCGCCCGCGCCGGATCGTTTCCGACGCTCACTGGCCGAGCGCCTTTTGCCTGCGCGCTGGCTGTCGCAGCCCACCCGCATCATCTTCCGTCAGATCGAGCGCCGGCCCGTCAAGGCGCTGATGACGGTGCTGGGCCTGGCCTGCGCGGGTGCCATCATGATGATGGCGCGCTTCCAGGACAGCGCGATCAACACCATGGTCGAGCTGCAGTTCCGCCTGTCACAGCAGCAGGACCTCTCAGCCAGCTTCATCGAGGTGGCGCCCCGGCGCGCGGTGAACGAACTGCGCGCCCTGCCCGGCGTGAGGCAGGTCGAGGGCGTGCGCTCGGTGCCAGTGCGTTTTCGCAGCGAGAACCGCAGCCTGCTCACCAGCATCGAAGGCCTGCCGCCCGGCGGCGAGCTGCGCCGGCCCATCGACGCCCAGCTGCGCCGCATCGACCTGCCCGAAGACGGCCTGGTGCTCAACGACTACCTGGCCGCGCGCCTGGGCGTCGGCGTGGGCGACCGGGTGTGGGTGGAGGTGCTCGAAGGGCGACGCGCAAAATTGCAGCTGCCGGTGGCGCGCCTGGTGCGCGAGCACGTCGGCCTGCAGGCCTACATGAACCTGGATGCGCTGAACCGCGCCCTGGGCGACGGCGATGTGATCAGCGGCACGCTCATGACGGTGGACGACGGGGCCGAGCCGGCGGTCTTCCGTGACCTCGACCGCCGCCCGCGCATCATCGGCTCGGCCTCCCGGCTGGCCTCGGTGGAGGCGCTCTACCGGAGCATTGCGCAGATGACCGGCCTGTTCATGTGGATCTCGATCGTGATGGGCGCGATCATCAACTTCGGCGTGGTCTACAACTCGGCGCGCATCGCGCTGGCCGAGCGCGGGCGCGAACTGGCCAGTCTGCGCGTGCTGGGCTTCACGCAGGGCGAGGTCAGCTACATCCTGCTCGGCGAGCTGGCCCTGCTGGTGCTGGTGTCGATCCCGCTAAGCTTTGCCGTGGGCTACGGGCTGTCGTGGTACCTGGCCAACAACCTGCAGTCCGACCTGTACCGCGTGCCGATGCACATTGCACCGTCCGCCTACGCCTTTGCGGCGCTGACCACGGTGATCTCGGCCCTGCTGTCGGCGCTGGCGGTGCGCGAACGCATCTACCGGCTGGACCTCATCGGCGTGCTCAAGACACGCGAGTGAAACACCCGGCCTGCCGCACAATGAATCCCCTGGAAAACCCGCCATGACCACGAACGCCCTCCCCCGCAAGATCCTGTTCTGGAGCGCCGGCGCCATTGCACTCGCGGTGCTGGCCTGGCAGGCCATGCGCGATCCGGTGCAGATGGCCAGCGTGGTCCCGGTCAGCCGCGGCCCGCTGGAGCAGAGCTTCCTGGAAGAGGGCAAGACCCGCCTCAAGCAGCGCTACGTGATCACCGCCCCGCTGGCCGGCGTGGTGCGGCGCATCAGGCTGCAGCCCGGCGACGCGGTGCAGGCCCGCCAGGTCGTCGCCGAGATCGACCCCACCGGCAGCGCCCTGTTGGACCCGCGCTCACGCAGCCAGGCGCTTGCGGAGGTCAGCACCGGCCAAAGCGCCCTCAACGCGGCGCGCCAGCGTGTGGCCGCTGTCACGACCACCGAAGCGGTGGCGCAGGGCGAGCTGCGCCGGCTGCAGCAGCTGCGCGAACAAGGCATGGTGACGGCATCGCAGCTCGACCAGGCGCGCGCCCAGGTGGCCACGGCCGGGGCCGAACTGTCCACCGCCCGCGCGGACGAACAGATCGCTGCGCGCCGCCTGCAGGTGGCGCAGGCTTCGCTGGCGCAGGAAGGCCAAGCCGGCCGCGGCAAGGTCCTGCCCGTCACCGCACCGGTGGCAGGCTTGGTGCTCAAGCGCCCGGTGGAGAGCAGCACCGCCGTCGCTATGGGCCAGCCCCTGCTCGAAGTGGGCGACCCGGCGCAGCTGGAGATCGAGGTCGAGGTGCTGTCCACCGACGCCGTGCGGCTGGCTGCCGGCCAGAAGGCCCGCGTGCTGCGCTGGGGCGGCGAGGGCGTGCTGGACGCCATCGTGACGCGCATCGAACCCGGTGGTTTCACCAAGGTCTCGGCCCTGGGCGTGGAAGAGCAGCGCACCCGCGTCATCCTCGACTTCACCTCGCCGCGCGAACGATGGGCCGCGCTGGGCGACGCCTACCGCGTGGAGGTGGAGTTCATCCTCAAGCAGGAGAAGGATGTGCTGCAGGTGCCCGGCAGCGCCCTGTTCCGCGCCGGGGACGGCTGGGCCGTCTACGTGGTGGACGGCGGCACTGCGCGGCGCACGCCGGTGAAGATCGGCGCCCGCGCCGCCACGGCCGCCCAGGTGCTAGCCGGCCTGAAAGCCGACCAGACGGTGATCGTGCAGCCCGATGACCGCATCAAGGACGGCACGCGGATCGAGGCGGTGAGCGGGCGTTGAATCATCGCTGGGGCGTAGGAGCGACCCGACCACACGCAGGTGGCCATTTCCTGCGCCAAATATGAAACGGAGAGTGCGAGCGGTGCGCTCTACCAATGACCTTATCTTTTTTGCATTTGAAATATTTATAACTATTCATGTGATGTATATTTCAACGCATGCTAGCCATCCTGATCCTGACCCTCCCGACCCAGCCCAACGCGGTGCGGGTGCGGGTCTGGCGCGCGCTCAAGACATTGGGCTGCGGCGCCTTGCGCGACGGCGCGTATCTGCTGCCTTCGGAACACGCGGTGCTGTTCGAGCCGCTCGCCGCCGAGGTGCGCGAGCACGGCGGCTCGGCCATGGTGCTGTCGCTGTCGCCGCGCGACGATGCGCAGCGTGATGAGCTGCTGGCGCTGTTCGACCGCACCGAGGCTTATGCGGCGTGGCGCGACACCGTCACGGCCCTGCAATCGGATCTGCCAGCCCTCGGCGAAACCGAGGCGCGTCGGCGCGGGCGAGCGGTGGCCGAGGCGCTGCACGCGCTTCGCCGCATCGACTACTACCCCGGCGCCGCCGCCGACCATGCACAGGCCGCGATGGACACGCTGCGGCTGGCGCTGGACGCCCGGTTCTCCCGGGGCGAGCCGCAAGCCCAGCTCGACCACGGCATCGAACGGCTCGATGCGCGCAAGTTCCAGGGCAAGCGCTGGGCCACCCGCGCGCGCCCCTGGGTGGATCGGCTGGCCTGTGCCTGGCTGATCCGGCGCTTCATCGACCCCCAGGCCCGGTTCATCTGGCTGTCCGACGCCGCCGGAACACCGTCCGCGCCGCGCGGCGCGCTGGGCTTCGACTTCGACGGCGCCCGGTTCACCCACGTGGGCTCGCGCGTCACGTTCGAGGTGTTGATCGCGGCCTTCGGCCTCGACGGCGACGCCCGCTTGCAGCGCATCGCCGGCGCCGTGCACGTGCTGGACGCGGGCGGCATTCCGGTGCCCGAGGCGGCGGGACTGGAAAGCGTGCTGGGCGGTCTGCGCGAACTGCACGCGGACGACGACGCGCTGGCGGCCGCCGCTGCAACCGTGTTCGACGCCTTGTATGCCTCGCCCGCCCCTTCGACCGGAACCGGCGCATGACCACCCCATCCACCGAACCTCGCGACGAAGCCCACCCCGAGGCTCTGGCCGCACCCGCCGCGGTGAGCTTCGCCGAGGCCTTTCGCTTCTGGCTCAAGCTCGGCTTCATCAGCTTTGGCGGACCCGCCGGGCAGATCGCCATCATGCACACCGAGCTGGTGGAGCGCCGCCGCTGGATCAGCGAGAAGCGCTTCCTGCACGCCTTGAACTACTGCATGGTGCTGCCCGGGCCGGAGGCGCAGCAACTGGCCACCTACATCGGCTGGCTGCTGCACCGCACCTGGGGCGGGATCGTGGCCGGTGCGTTGTTCGTGCTGCCCTCGCTGTTCATCCTGATCGCGATGTCGTGGGTCTATCTGCGCTTTGGCGACGTGCCCCTGGTGGCCGGGATCTTCTTCGGACTCAAGCCGGCCGTGACCGCCCTGGTTCTGCACGCCGCGCACCGCATCGGGTCGCGGGCCTTGAAGAACCGCTGGATGTGGGGCATCGCCGCCGCGTCCTTCGTGGCGATCTTTGCGTTCGACACGCCGTTTCCCGCCATCGTGCTGGCGGCGGCGCTGATCGGGCACTTCGGCGCGCAACGCTGGCCGGCGGTGTTTGCCCTGGGCGGCGGGCATGGGGGCGCGAAGCAGGGCTATGGACCTGCCCTGATCGACGATCACACGCCGACACCAGCCCACGCCCGTTTCTCGCGCAGCCACCTGGTCAAGGTGCTGGCTTTCGGGCTGGGGCTCTGGCTGCTGGCGATCGTTGCGCTGGTGGCTGTCAACGGCCTGCAGGGCACCCTCACGCAGATGGGCTGGTTCTTCACCAAGGCGGCGCTGCTCACCTTTGGTGGCGCCTATGCTGTGCTGCCCTACGTGTACCAGGGCGCGGTGGAGACGCACCAGTGGCTCAGCGGCCCGCAGATGATCGACGGCCTGGCGCTGGGCGAGACCACGCCCGGCCCGCTGATCATGGTGGTGGCCTTTGTGGGCTTCGTGGGCGGCTGGCTCAAAGAGGCGCTCGGGCCCGACGCGCTGTTTCTCGGCGGCGCCGTGGCCGCCACGGTGGTCACCTTCTTCACCTTCCTGCCCTCGTTCATATTCATCCTGGCCGGCGGCCCGTTGGTCGAGGCCACGCACGGCAAGCTGGGCTTCACCGCGCCGCTGTCGGCGATCACCGCGGCGGTGGTCGGCGTGATCCTGAACCTCGCCATGTTCTTCGCGCACCACGTGCTCTGGCCGCAGGGCTTTGGCGGGCGCTTCGACGCCGTATCGGCCGCCATCACCGTGGGCGCGGCCATGGCGCTGTTCCGGTTCAAGGTCGGCGTGATGCCGCTGCTGGCGGGCAGCGCAGCCGTCGGGCTGGCGGCCAGCCGGTTTCTCCCGTGATGCGCCAAAGGCCACCACCGGCAAGACGAAATCGATGGCTGGAAGGCCTTGCGAGTCGACCGACCCCACCCGAAGGAGCAACAGCATGAAATGGATCACCCGCGAACGCCCGAAGATCGACCGCATCGCCTGCCCCTGGCTGATCAGGCGCTTCATCGACCCCGACGCCGAATTCCTGTACGTGCCGGCGTCCGACGTGCTGAGGGTCGCCACCGAAACGGGCGCCACGCCCTATGACATCCCGGGCGTCGAAATGACGCACGTGGGCGAGCGGTGCAGCTTCGATGCCTTCATCGCCCGACACGCTTTGCACGACCCGGCGCTGCAACAGCTCGCCACCATCGTGCGCGGAGCCGACACCTCGCGCCTGGACCTCGCGCCCCAGTCCGCCGGGCTGTATGCGGTGTCGCTGGGCCTGTCTCAAGTGTTCAAGGACGACCATGAAATGCTGCGCCATGGCATGGTGATCTACGACGCGCTGTACGCCTGGTGCAAGGCCTGCCAGGCCGAGACGCACAACTGGCCGCCGAACCTGGCATGACCGCCGTGCACACGGGCTGTGAGTTCCCCTTCGGAGCCGTCTGATCCGTCGGACAGCGCTTGAACCCCATGCAACAAAACCGGTTGGTTGTCGCCGTTTTGCTGTCCGTGGCTTTGCACGCCCTGGGCATCATGGCGCTGGTCCAAGGCGGTCTTGACAGCAAGCGCCGAGTCGAAGCGGCCCGACCGGAGGAACGCGTGATCCGCCTGCAGGTGACGCCGATGCCGCCGATGGCCCCTGCAGAGGTTCCTTCGCCAGATCGCCCCGAACCGGCCGTTGCCCAGGCACCCACCCCGAAGCCCGCTCCTGCACCCGGCACAGCCCTGCAGGCCGCGCGGGAAACGGTGGCGCAGCCCCCGCCCACCGCACGCCCGCAGGCTTTAATGGACGCGCCCCCCGCCCCGACGGCGCAAGAGTGGGCACAGGCCGGCACATACACGCTGAAAAACAGCAAACGCTACCGCTACACCTGGGGGCAGCAGGTTCGCAGCATGATGGGCACCGCCATTGAGGGGCCGGACCAAGGCGTGGTCCGGTTTCGCGTCGAAGTCGCGCCCAGCGGGACATTGGCGCGGCTGGAGACCTTGTGGACCACGTCAGCGGCTGCCGAGCAACGGGCCCGCAAAGCCATCGACAACATGCCGGCGCTGCCGCCGACGCCGACCGGCAGGCCCCTGATCTTCGAGACCACGATTTCGTTTCAACCCTTTGATGCAGGCGGGCCACCGATCTACAAGCACGACTGCCTGCCCGATCCACCGGCCTACCGCAACCCGTTTGTGTGGGACGGCAAATCGCCACAGGTGCGTGCCCCGCAGCCGCCGGTGGAAAAGCCGGATCCCCAGGCCCTGGCGGAATGCCTCAAACAGCTGCCCGAAGACACTATCGAAGCCGAGAGCGCGCACGACCAGCGACAGCTGGATCAATGGGGGTCCGGCAAACTGGGCCGTTGACGGGGTTGGAGGCTTTCGCGTCACGGGCCGCAAGAGCACGTTCCAGGGGTCGTCCGGAATGACCGCGCCCGCTGCCAAACCGGCTTTCAAAGCCGCCAAACCCTTGCGAAACTCCATGAGATCGACTCTTTCAAGCAAAAATAGCCAAATCCCAGCATCGGATGGTCATACCATGCTATTTTTAAGATAGCGTCCTGGTGGAATCAGACAGTTTCCAGATCGTCGGCCAACAGCATCTGCGGCACGATCACGAAGCGGTAGGCCAGTTCCTCGCCGGGCTGGCGCACCAGCACCCAGATCAGGTCGAAGCGCTCGTCCGGCCAGTGCTTGGGCACATCGTCGGGATTCACGATCGGGAAATGGCGCACGATCTTGGCCATCGTCCCGTGGTGCCAGACCACCAGCGCGTTTTCGGGCCGACCGAGCACCTCTCCAACCAGTTCTGCCTCGTTGCCGTGGGTATGGCCGTCTTCGATGTCCAGCTTCAGGCGATTGGCGGTGGGCGCGGCCGTGTGGATCTCGCGCTTGCTCTTGGCTTCCTCGGTGGGGCGGGTGGCAATGACGCGACCCGGCCGCACGATGTGGGGATGGGCTTGCGACGGCACATGGGCAAACAGCCCCGCCAGCGCACCGGCACGCGTCCAGCCCAGCACCGACAGGGAGTGCCCGTCGTGCTCGCCATGGTGGTTGACGCCATGGGGTTTCGTGCCTTCGCCGGGCTTCTCGCCATGGCGAACAAACATGATCACTTCGGGGGCTTCGTTGGCGTGGGTCATCTCAGGATCTACCGGTTGGAAAGGGTTCATCAGGTGAAACGGGCGACCGGCTGAAGGGCCGTCCCATCGGGCGGGGCGCCACAAAGTTTACGACAGGCCGGCCGGCCCGGTGCGCTGCCGGCCAGGTGTCCGTTCAACCCCCATGGCTGTGACCATCGGGCACCTGGCGACGCCACTTCCGCCAGCCGCTGAACCGTTTAGCGCGCGCGGTTCCTAGGCCGCATAGACGGTCGAGGCGGTGTCGCCGCCGCGGCCGGTCCAGTTGGTGTGGAAAAAAGCTCCCCGTGCCTGGTCCACCCGCTCATACTGGTGCGCGCCAAAGAAGTCCCGCTGCGCCTGCAGCAGGTTGGCCGGGAGATTCGCGCTGCGGTAGCCGTCGTAATAGGCCAGCGCGGCGGACAGGGCCGGCGTCGGGATGCCGTTCTTCAGGGCTTCAACCAGCACATTCCTCAAGGATTGCTGGGCCTTGGATATGGTGTCGCGGAAGAACGGATCGAGCAGCAGGTTGGCCCGCGCCGGATCCGCATCGAAGGCTGCCTTGATCCTTTCCAGGAACACCGATCGGATGATGCAGCCCCCGCGCCACATCAGCGCAATACCGCCGTAGTTCAGCTCCCAGCCAAACGCCTGCGAGGCGGCGCGCATGAGCTGGTAGCCCTGGGTGTAGGAGATGATCTTCGCGGCGTACAGGGCGCGCCCGAGTTCGTCCACGAAGGTCTTCCTGTCACCCGGAAAATGAGGCCTGGGCCCCTTCAGGACGCTTGAGGCCAGCACGCGCTCGTCCTTCATGGACGACAGCACGCGGGCAAACACCGACTCGGTGATCAGCGTGAGCGGCACACCGATGTCCAGTGCGGTGACCACCGTCCACTTTCCGGTGCCTTTCTGCCCTGCCTTGTCCAGGATCTTGTCGACCAGGGGCAGGCCATCCTGATCCTTCACCGCCAGAATGTCCCGGGTGATCTCGATCAGGTAGCTGCTCAGTTCGCCCTCGCTCCATTCGGCGAACGCCGCGTGCATGTCCTCAGCCGTCATGCCCAGCAGGGTTCTCATGACGTCATAGACCTCACAGATCAGCTGCATGTCGCCGTACTCGATGCCGTTGTGCACCATCTTGACGAAATGGCCCGCGCCCTCGGCCCCGACCCAGTCGCAGCAGGGCACGCCATCGTCGACCTTGGCGGCAATGGCCTGGAAGATCGGCTTCACGCCGGCCCACGCGGCGGCCGAGCCGCCCGGCATGATCGAAGGCCCCAGCAGGGCGCCTTCTTCGCCGCCCGATACGCCGGCGCCCACATACAGGAAGCCCTGGCGCTCCAGCGAGCGGGTCCTGCGGGTGGTGTCCGAAAAATGCGAGTTTCCACCGTCGATGAGGATGTCGCCCGCATAGAGCAAAGGGGTGACGGATTCGATGAGGTCATCCACCGGCCGGCCGGCCGGGACCATCAACAACACTTTTCGCGGACGCTCGATCGATGCGACCAGCGCCTGCAGGGAATGACAGGCTTCGATGCCCTTGCCGTGCCCGCGGCTGGACACAAATTGCTCGACCCGGTCGGCCGACGCATCGAAGACCGAGACCGAGATGCCTTTGCCGGCCATGTTGAGGGCCAGGTTCTCGCCCATCAATCCCACGCCAATGAGTCCGATCTGAGACGGCATCGTCAAGTTTCCTCTCCATGAAGCCCGGGGCAGGTTCGGCGGCTCATCCCCGCGACGCGGTGCCCAACGGGGTATCCCGAAGCAGGCTCACGAGTTCCGGAGCCTGCAATACGCGGATGTGATTGCCCTTCGCAAACTTGGCGGCCTGCGGCGTCACATCCCCCAGGGCCACGAAAAGTCCCGCGCTGGCCTCGGCCTTGTCGATGGCCGCCTTCAGCTCACGCAGGGGCTCCATGCCCAGGCTGGCGGCCTTCCAGCGCTTGCCACTGACCAGCGTGGTCACACCCGCCTTGTGGATTGCAAAGTCCGCGCCCTCCGCGTCGCGCCCGTGGCGCCGGTTCACCGTGAAGCCCTGCTTGAGCCAGCCGTCTTCCAGTGCGGCCGAGAAGTCGCGCCATGACATCGCTCCGGCGGCCTCCAGCGTCTGCTGCACCCGCGCCGCGCTGGGCTCCTTCATCTGCCGGCGAGCGGCCATGACGGCGATCACCAGGAACGGGAATCCGCCCATGGCGCCGAACCAGAACATCTCGGCCGGCAGGGCGAGCCTGGCAATGAGCGCGATCACGCCGGCCAGCGCCAGACTGATCCACCACGGCGAGCGCAGCAGGATCGCAAACAGCGAGCGCTCGGCCATGCGGAATTTCATGCGCCCGCTCCCGCCATGCCAGCCTCGGACAGCTGGCCCAGCACCAGCCGCAGCTGACGCCCGCAGCGCGCCGCCAGCGTCTCGTCGTGAGTGACCAGCACGAAGGCCATGCCGTGTTCGCGCGCCAGTTGCAGCATCAGCTCGAACACGCCGTCGGCGGTGACGCGGTCCAGGTTGCCGGTGGGTTCGTCAGCCAGAACGCAGGCCGGCCGGGTGACCAGGGCACGGGCAATCGCCACCCTCTGGCGCTCGCCGCCCGACAGCTCGGCGGGGCGGTGGTGGATGCGGTCCTGCAGACCCACGCGGGCCAGCATCTTCTCGGCCACCTTTGCGGCCTCGGTGCGCGAATCACGGCGGATCCACAACGGCATGGCCACGTTGTCCAGCGCGCTGAACTCGGGCAGCAGGTGGTGAAACTGGTAGACGAAACCCAGGTGCCGGTTGCGCAATTCGCCCTGCTGCGCCGCCGTGAGCGCGGAAAGCTCCTGCCCCCGCAGCCGCACCTGCCCGCTGGTGGGCGCATCCAGCCCGCCCAGAAGGTGCAGCAGCGTGCTCTTGCCCGAGCCGGAAGCGCCCACGATGGCCAGCGTTTCGCCGGCGCGCACCTGCAGGTCCACCCCCTGCAGCACGGTCACGTCAAGCCGGCCTTCGGTGAAGCGCTTGGTGAGGCCTTGGGCCTGAAGAACGGTTTGCTCCATCACACACTCACACCGATAAAGAGGGGTTTCGCCGCCGGGCCGCCCCAAGGCGAAACGCGGCCCCCTTGGGGGGCAGGAAGCCACACGAAGTGGGCGACCGTGGGGGCTTCATTCATACCGCAGTGCCTCGGCGGGGTTCACGCGGCTGGCGCGCCAGCTGGGGTAGATCGTGGCCAGGAAGGCCAGCACCAGCGAGATCACGGCCACCGGCAGGATGTCGCTGCGCTGCGGATCGCTGGGCATGCGGCTGATCAGGTAGATGTCCTTGGGCAGGAAGTTGGCGTGCAGCAGGTTCTCCAGCGCCGGCACGATGACGTCGATGTTGAAGGCCACGCCCAGGCCCAGCAAAAGGCCGGCCAGCGTGCCGATCACACCGACCATCGCGCCCTGCACCACGAAGATGCCCATGATGCTGCCCGGGCTGGCGCCCAGGGTGCGCAGGATGGCGATGTCGGCGCGCTTGTCGGTCACGGTCATGACCAGCGTGCTGACCAGGTTGAACGCAGCCACCGCCACGATCAAGGTGAGGATGATGAACATCATGCGCTTTTCCACCTGCACCGCAGCGAACCAGGTGCGGTTCTGGCGCGTCCAGTCGCGGATCAGCAGGTCGCCGCTGAGGCTGGTGGCCAGCTGGTCGGCGACCGCGCGGGCCTGGTGCAGGTCGCGGATCTTCAGGCGCACGCCGGTCGGGCCTTCAAGGCGGAAAATGCGCGCCGCATCGTCCTGGTGCAGCATCACCAGCGCCGAGTCGTATTCGTAGTGCCCCGAGCTGAAGGTGCCCACCACCGTCATCTGCTTCAGGCGCGGCACCACCCCGGCCGGGGTCACCTGGCCGCTGGGGGCGATCAGCGTGATCACATCGCCCTCGCGCACGCCCAGACTGCGCGCCAGGTCCACGCCCAGCACCACGCCGAATCCGCCGCTGACCAGGCGCTTGAGCACCGTGTTCTTCAGCTCGCCGGCCAGGTCGGTCACGCTGGGTTCGAGCGCGGGGTCGATGCCGCGCACCATCGCGCCCTTCATGTCATCGCCGCGCGCCAGCAGGGCCTGCGCCGCAATGAAGGGGGCGGCGCCGATCACGGCCGGGTTGGCACGCACCTCGGCCAGCGTGCGGTTCAGGTCGGGCAGCGCCGCGCCGCCCTGCGCGTAGATCTCGATGTGCGAAACCACGCCCAGCATGCGGTCGCGCACCTCTTTCTGGAAGCCGTTCATCACGCTCAGCACGATGATCAGCGCACCCACGCCCAGCGCGATGCCCAGCATGGACACGCCCGAGATGAAGGAGATGAAGCCGTTGCGCCGGGTGGAGCGTCCGGCCCGGGTGTAGCGCCAGCCGAGAATCAGTTCGTAGGGGATTTGCATCAGCCGTTGGGAAGGGGTCACAGGGGCGATTGTGGCATCGCCGCCGGGCGTTCCCGGCCTTCCCGGACAATAGCCCGCATGTCCGACCCCACCCACCTGCTGATTGCCTTTGCAGCCGGCGGCACGCCTGCGGCGAAAGAAGCCTTGCGTGCGATGCGCCTGCCCCGGCTCGAGCGCCTGCTGCAGCGCCTGCAGCCCTTGCCGCCGGAGCCCGTCGACGAGCTGGCGCCCGAGGCCCCGCATGAGCGCGCCCTGGCCCGTGCCCTGGGCCTGGACAGCGGCGCCGGCCGCACGCCCTGGGCGGCGCTTGCGCTGCAGCGCGCGGGCGGCGCGCCCGGGCCACACGCCTGGGCCTGGATCACGCCCTGCCACTGGAGAGTGGGCATGGACCAGGTGCTGATGCAGGATCCCGCCGCACTGGAACTGCACGACGAGCACGCCCGCGAGCTCTTCGCGGCCCTGCAAGCCTGGTTTGCCGACGACGGCATCGAACTGAACCTCGAGACCCCGCAGCGCTGGCTGGCGCGCGGCGAGCTGTTCCGCGACCTGGTGAGCGCCTCGCTGGACCGGGTCAGCGGGCGCGATGTGGCGGCCTGGATGCCCGAGTCGCCGCAGGCGCGCATCCTGCACCGCCTGCAGAGCGAGATGCAGATGCTGCTCTACACCCACCCGGTCAACGACGCGCGGGCCGCGCAAGGTCTGCCGGCGGTCAATTCGTTCTGGGTCAGCGGCGCCGGCGCGCTGCCGCCGACCGTGCCCGAAATCTCCGCGCCCGCGCTGGACCTGAGCCTGCGCGAGAGCGCCCTGCGCCAGGACTGGGCCGCCTGGGCGCAGGCCTGGCAGCAGCTTGACGCGACCCGCGGCGCCGCTCTGCTGGCGGCACAGGAACGGGGCGAGCCGGTTCGGCTCACGCTGTGCGGCGAGCGCGCCTGGCAGACCTTCGAGTCCGCGCCCAGGCGCCTTTTTCAACGAGTTTCAGGCTTTTTTGGCACAAAGCCAGCGTCGATGCGTCTTGAGCAGCTATGAAATTGATAGAACGCGACATCCCGCCGCGCGCGGTCTGGGCGCTGGAGCAGGCCGGCGTGCACCCGCTGCTGGCGCGCCTGTTCGCCGCGCGCGGCGTGAACGGCCATGACGAACTCGACGACGGCCTGGCGCGCCTGCTGCCGCCTGGCAGCCTGAAGGGCGCCAAAGAGGCGGCCATGCTGCTGGCCGACGCCATCGCCGCCGACCGGCGCCTGTGCATCGTGGCCGACTATGACTGCGACGGCGCCACCGCCTGTGCGGTGGCGGTGCGCGGCCTGCGCCTGCTGGGCGCAAAGCACGTGGACTACCTCGTGCCCGACCGCGTGGTGGACGGCTACGGCCTCACGCCGCCGATCGCCCGTCGCGTGAAGGAACGCGGGGCTGACATGCTGATCACCGTGGACAACGGCATTGCCAGCGTGGAAGGCGTGGCCGAGGCGCGCGCGCTGGGCCTGAAGGTGCTGGTGACCGACCATCACCTGCCCGCCGCGCCCGCTGCCGACAGCGCCCTGCCGAATGCTGACGTCATCGTGAACCCGAACCAGCCCGGCTGCGCCTTCGAGAGCAAGTCGATGGCCGGCGTGGGCGTCATGTTCTACGTGCTACTGGCGCTGCGCGCTGAACTTCGCCACCGAGGCGCTTTCGACGCCGCCACACAGCCCAAGCTCGACGCCCTGCTCCCCTTGGTCGCCTTGGGCACTGTCGCCGACGTGGTGAAGCTCGACGCGAACAACCGCCGCCTCGTCGCGCAAGGCCTCAAGCGCGTGCGCGCCGGCGCCCTGCAACCCGGTCTGGCCGCCCTGTTCAGTGCCGCGGGGCGCCAGGCACGCGTGGCCACCACCTTCGACTTCGGCTTTGCCCTGGGGCCGCGCATCAACGCGGCGGGGCGGCTGTCGGACATGACGCTGGGCATCGAATGCCTGCTGACCGACGACGCCGGGCGCGCCGACGAGCTCGCGCGCCTGCTGGACGGGATCAACCGCGAGCGCCGCGAGATCGAGGGCGGCATGCGCGACCAGGCCTTTGTGATCGCCGAATCGCTGCTGGCCCCCGACGGCGAGCAGGCCGGCGAGCCGCCGCCCGCGCTGTGCGTGTTCGACGCCGGTTTCCACGAAGGCGTGGTCGGCATCGTGGCCTCGCGCCTGAAAGACCGGCTGCACCGCCCTACCTTCGTCTTCGCCGCCAGTGGCGCGCCCGGCAAGGCGCATGAGCTCAAGGGCTCGGGGCGTTCGATCCCCGGTTTTCACCTGCGCGACGCGCTGGACCTGGTGGCCAAGCGCCATCCCGGCGTGCTGTTGCGCTTCGGCGGCCACGCGATGGCGGCCGGCTGCACGCTGGACGCCGAGGCGTTACCGGTGTTCGAGGCGGCGCTGAGCCAGGTCGCGCGCGAGTGGCTGGACGCGGCCACGCTGACACGCCGTCTGGAGACCGACGGGCCGCTGGCCCCCGAGTACCGCCGCACCGACCTGGTCGACACGCTGCACCGCGAGGTCTGGGGCCAGGGCTTTGCCGCACCGACCTTCAGCGAGGAGGTCGAGGTCGTCTCGCAGCGGCTGGTGGGCGAGAAGCACCTCGCGCTCAAGCTCAAGCACCACGGCCAGCCAGTGGACGGCATCTGGTTCGGCCACACCGACCCGCTGCCGGCCCGCGTGAAACTGGCCTTCCGCCTGGATGCCGACGAGTGGCAGGGCGTGCGGCGGGTGCGCTTTCTCGTGGAGGGTGCGGAAATCCAGGACTGAGCATCCTTCTGGCACCATCCCGGCGCGCAAGGGCCGTCTACAGGGGTCGGAAAAGAATCGTCAGGGCTTGACGCCGTTGCGCGCCTTCTCGTACAGGCGCTCCAGCACATGGGGCGAGACAAACTTGTTGACCTCGCCGCCCAGCAGCGCGATCTCGCGCACGAAGGTGCTGCTGATGAACTGGTACTTGTCACCCGGCGTGAGGAAGACGGTTTCCACGTCCGGCATCAGCGCCCGGTTCATGCCGGCAAGCTGGAATTCGTAGTCGAAGTCGGTCACCGCGCGCAGGCCGCGCACCATGGCCTTGCCGCCGCGCGCCACCACGAAGTCACGCACCAGCCCCGAGAAACTCTCCACCGTGACCTGCGGGTAGCGCTTCACGGATTCGCGCGCCATCTCGATACGGTCTTCCAGGCTGAACAGCGCCTTTTTGTGATAACCCGCGGCCACCGCCACGATCACGCGATCGAACAGCTGGCAGGCGCGGCGCACCACGTCTTCGTGACCCAGGGTCATGGGGTCGAAGGTACCGGGATAGACGGCTAGCACGCTGTTGGCCATGGAAGGACTCCTGTTTGGGCGGGATGATAAGGGGGAATGGCCGCGGCACCGGGTTTCGGTTGCTGCGATGCGTCAGGCGGCAGGCTTCACCAGCAGATGCGCGTGCACCGCCCCGGCCTTGAGGTGGCGATGCAGCGCCAGGCCCAGCGGCTGCAGGCGCTCGTCCGTCCAGGCCTGCGGCGCTTCCAGATACACAAAGCCCCCAGGTGCCACGGCCTGCGCGGCGGCGGCCAGCGCCTTGTCGAACAGGTTCGAATCGAAGGGCGGATCCAGCAGGACTAGCTCCAGGCTGCCCGGCGCGACGCGGGCCATTGCCATCAGGCCGTCGCCGCGCTGGATGTGCACCGCCGCCGCGTCGAGCCGGGTCCGCGTGGCCTGCAGCTGCGCCACCAGTGCGGCGTCGGTTTCCGCCATGGCCACCCAGGTGGCGCCACGGGAGGCCGCCTCGAAGCCCAGCACGCCGGTGCCGGCAAATGCATCGATACAGCGCCAGCCGGTGAGGTCCTGGCCCAGCCAGTTGAACAGCGTCTCGCGCACCCGGTCCGGCGTGGGCCGCAGGCCGGGCCGGTCGGGCACCTTGAGCCGGGTGCGTTTCCACTGGCCGCCGATGATGCGGATCTCGTGCGCGGGGCTGCCTTGCAGGTGCCGCGGCCGGGCAAGTGCCGCGCTGCCGCTGGGGGCGGTCGGTTTTTTCATGGCGCCACTGTAATCGCTGTGAGGCCCCTGCCGCTGCGTCAGCGCCCGGCGCGGCGACCAAAGCGCCGGCAGGCCTGGCGGTAGTCGCGCAGCGTCTGCCCGGCGCGCGCCAGCACGCTGTCCGCGACCTCGGGGCCGCCGGCGGGGTTTCCGGTCAGCAGTTCGATGCCGTCCAGCACATGGGCCACCGCGTGCACCTGGAACAGCCCGCGCGACACGGCATCGACCACGTCGCGGTCCAGCATCAGATGGCGGCGGTTGCGCTCGGGAATCAGCACCGCATGGCTGCCGTCGAGCCCGGCACGTTCGCAGACGCGGAACCAGCCCTCGATCTTCTCGTTGAGCCCGCCCACCGGCAGCACCTCGCCGTGCTGGTTGACCGCCCCGGTCACGGCGATACCCTGGCGCAGCGGGAATCCGCTGAGGCTGGACAGCAGCACGTACAGTTCGGCGCAGGAGGCCGAGTCGCCTTCCACGCCGTTGTATTCCTGCTCGAACACGATGGAGGCGCTCAGGGCCAGCGGCGCCAGCTGGCCGAACAGTGCCGACAGGTAACTGGCCAGTATCAGCACGCCCTTGTCATGGATCGGGCCGGAGAGCTCGACCTCGCGCTCGATGTTGACCACGCCCTGGTGGCCTGCAAAGGTGCGCGCCGTCACGCGCACCGGAAATCCGAAGCGGGTGTCGCCCAGGTCGATCTGCGTCAGGGCGTTGATCTGGCCCACCCGGCTGCCTTGCAGCGTGATCAGCCGGTCGCCCTCGGCCACCGACTCGCGCAGCCGCTGCGCCACGGCGTCGTGCCGCGCGGTGCGCGCGGCCAGCGCGGCCTCCACCTCACCGACGCCGACCAGCCCCGCCTGGCACAGGGCCGCGCTCTCGGTGACCAGCGCCTCGGTGCGGGCGAAGATGGCGCTCTGGCGGGTCCGGTCGTCGGCTTCGCGGTGCGTCTCCTCCACCAGGCGCGCCACGGCGGCGGCAGAAAAGTGCGGCAACGCCAGCCGGCGGCAGGCCTGCGCCACGAAGATGCCGGTGGCGCGGCGCGTGGCCTCGGTGGCGATGAAGCTGTCGGCAAAGTCCACCTTCACCCGGAAGTGCCGCGCAAACTCGGGGTCGCCCTCCTGCAGCTCGTAGAAATGCTCGACCGCGCCGATCAGCACGATCTTCACGTCCACATCCACCGCCTGCGGCTCCAGCGACACCGCGCCCATCGACGCGCTCATCGTGCCCGGCTCCTCGATCTGCAACCGGGCGTTGCGCAGGAAGCGGCGCAGCTTCTCCCAGACCAGCGGGTCGGCCACCAGGTCGCGCAGATGCAGCATCAGGAAGCCGCCGTGCGCCTTGAGCAGGCTGCCGGCGCGGATGCGCGAGAAGTCGGTCACCAGCACGTCGTTCTCGGCCTGGTATTCGATGCTGCCGAACAGGGCGCGGAACTGCGGGTTGTTCTCGACGATCACCGGCGCGCCGCTCAGGCCCTCGTTGTCCACCACCAGGTTCACGCGGTAGCGCGCCAGCGTGGCCTCCAGCGCCTCGCGCCGGCTTTCATCGTCGGGTTCGAACACCTCGAACAGCTCGACGTTTTCCAGCACGTCGCGCTCCACCTCGTCCAGCCAGGCGCCGAGCTTGACCGAGTCCTTGATCTGCTTCTTCAGGCTGACGCGGATCGCCTGCAGCTCGTGCTCCAGCATCGGACGCACCACCTCGCGGCGCAGCTCGGCGCGGGCCTCGTTCATGACCCGCTCCATGGCGCCGGTCTTCTCCAGGAAGCGGTTGATCTCGCCATGCAACTCGTGCTCGGCCCGGTCGAACTCGGCGCGGCGCTCGCGCGGCAGTTCGGCCGCCTCCTTTTCGGTCAGCGCCTGGCCGTTCTCGCCGCGCAGGGTGAACACCAGGTGCCCGTCCTCGCGGCGCAGGGCAAAGTGGCGCTGCTCGGCAAAACTGGTCAGCTCGGCATAGGCCACGGCCTCCTGCGCGAGGTAGGCCTTCTCGACCTGTTCGCTGCCGGTCTTGAATTCCTGCCCCTCCAGCCGCTTCGGCACCTCGACCTGCAGCGACTTGACCAGCGCGGCCATGAGCTGGCGCAGCTGGCGCCCTTGCCCGGCGGGCATTCGCAGGGCGCGCGGGCGCTCGGGCGCGTCGAAGTTGTTCAGGTAGCACAGGTCCGGCGGCACGGCCCGGCCGGCCGCCACGGTCTGCATCAGTTGCTGCAGCAGCGAGGAGCGCCCGCTGCCGACCTCGCCCAGCACAAACAGGTTGTAGCCGGGCTGCTCCAGGGTGAGCCCAAAGCGAGCCGCGGTTTCGGCCCGCTCCTGGCCGATCCAGGGCAAGGGGTCGCGCAGCAGCTCGGCGGTGTCGACAAAGCCGAGCTGCGCGGGGTCGAGGGTGAACCGCAGCTCGCCGGGGGTCAGGCTGGATATCGGCATGGTCGTTCGGGCGGCAGAGTGCAAGGCGCGTTGGTGCAAGCTTAAACCGATCAGGCCGGTCGCGGACGGGGCTGCCGGCACTGGCCGGCGCGGTCCATTCCGGGTAGGCTCGTGGGATGCACGCCGAAGACGCCCGCCCCGCCTCCACGATCACCGCCGCACGCCATGATGCGCCCACACCTTCCACCCTGGCCTTGCGCCGGGTCGCCATCGACACCTGGCACGAGAACGTCGCCTACCTGCACCGCGACTGCGCCGTGTACCGGGCCGAGGGCTTCCAGGCCTTGTCGAAGGTCGAGGTGCGCGCCAACGGGCGCCACATCCTGGCCACGGTGAACGTGGTCGACGACGCGGCCATCGTCGGCTGCCACGAGCTGGGCCTGTCGGAAGACGCGTTCCAGCAGCTGGGCGTGCAGGACGGGCACACGGCCTCGATCTCGCAGGCCGAGCCGCCGGCCTCGATGGCCATGCTGTTCCGCAAGATCGGCGGCGAACGCCTCGGCCGGGAAGACTTCCGGGCCATCGTGCAGGACATCGCCAGCCACCACTATTCCAAGATCGAGCTGACCGCTTTCGTCGTGGCCTGCAACCGGGCCGAACTGGACCGCGAGGAGGTCTACTTCCTGACCGAGGCCATGGTCGCCAGCGGCCGTACGCTCGACTGGCGCGAGCCGCTGGTGGTGGACAAGCACTGCATCGGCGGCATTCCCGGCAACCGCACCTCGATGCTGGTGGTGCCGATCGTGGCCTCGCACGGCCTGCTGTGCCCCAAGACCTCGTCGCGCGCCATCACCTCGCCGGCCGGTACCGCCGACACCATGGCCGTGCTGGCCAACGTGGAGCTGCCCTTCGCGAGCCTGGAGCAGATCGTGCGCACCCACCGCGGCTGCCTGGCCTGGGGCGGCACCGCCGACCTCTCGCCGGCCGACGACGTGCTGATCTCGGTGGAGCGGCCGCTGTCGATCGACTCGCCCGGGCAGATGGTGGCGTCGATCCTGTCCAAGAAGATTGCCGCCGGCTCCACCCACCTGGTGCTCGACATTCCGATCGGCCCCACCGCCAAGGTGCGCTCCATGCCCGAGGCGCAGCGCCTGCGCCGGCTGTTCGAATACGTGGCGGGGCGCATGCACCTGGCATTGGACGTGGTCATCACCGACGGTCGCCAGCCCATCGGCAACGGCGTCGGGCCGGTGCTGGAGGCGCGCGACGTGATGCAGGTGCTGCAGAACGACCCGCGCGCGCCGATCGACCTGCGCCAGAAAGCGCTGCGCCTGGCCGGGCGCCTGATCGAATGCGACCCCGATGTGCGCGGCGGCGACGGCTTTGCCATTGCGCGGGACATCCTCGACTCCGGACGGGCACTGAGCCGCATGAATGCCATCATCGAGGCGCAGGGCAGCCGGTCCTTCGACCCGAACGCGCCTCGACTCGGCGCACTGAGCTTCGAGGTCCGCGCGGACGCCTCGGGTGTGGTGGCCGGCATCGACAACGTGCAGATCGCGCGCATCGCGCGCCTGGCCGGAGCACCCAAAGTGCCAGGCGCCGGGCTCGACCTGCTGCGCAAGCTGGGCCACGCGGTGGCGGCGGGCGACCTGCTCTACCGCGTGCACGCCGACTTCCCTGCCGATCTGGAGTTTGCCCGGCAGGCCTGCGAGCGCGCCAGTGGCTTCACGATCGGCGGCGCCGACGCCCAGCCGCATGTTTTCGTGGAGTTCTGATGCAAGCGCCACCCACCCTGCTGTATTTCGACGACGAACAGGGCGCCGCCCTGGGCCTGGCGCAGGCCGCAGGGCTGGTGCCTGCGCCGGTGCAAAGACACCGCTTTCCCGACGGGGAGATCCGGCTGCGCCTGCCTGACGCCCTGCCCGAACGCGTGGTGCTGCTGCGCACGCTCGACCATCCGAACGAGAAACTGGTGGACTTGCTGCTGGCCGCCCGCACCGCGCGGCTGCTGGGCGCGCGGCACCTGACCCTGGTGGCGCCCTACCTGGCGTACATGCGCCAGGACATTGCTTTTGTCCCCGGCGAGGCGATCAGCCAGCGCATCGTCGGGCGTTTCCTGGCGGAGCTGTTCGATGCGGTGGTCACGGTGGATCCGCACCTCCACCGCGTGGCCACGCTGCAGGAGGCGGTACCCGTCGGTCAGGCCGTGGTGCTCAGCGGCGCCCCGCTGCTGGCCGATCTGATCGCGCAGCGGCGCCCCGGCGCCTTGCTGGTGGGGCCGGACAGTGAATCCGCGCAATGGGTTTCGCAGGCGGCCGCGCGCCACGGCTTCGACCATGCGGTGTGCACCAAACAACGCCAAGGCGACCATGCGGTCGAGATCGAGCTGCCCGCCCTGCCGGTGGCCGGGCGCGCCGTCGTGCTGATGGACGACGTGGCCAGCACCGGCCACACCGTGGCGCAGGCGGCACGCCGGTTGCGCGCGGCCGGCGCCGTATCGGTGGACGTCGCGGTGACCCATGCGCTGCTGTCCGACGACGCCTTCGGGCAACTGCGGGCTGCAGGCGTGGATGCGTTCTGGAGCACCGACTGCGTCGCGCACCCCAGCAACGTGGTGAAAATGGCCGTGCCTCTGGCACAGGCGCTGGCCACCTTCTTGCCCAGCGGCATGGTGAAGGCATGACCTGCGTCAAGAAACCGCCGGTTTGCATTCACGCGTCCGGTGGGGG
Source organism: Candidatus Skiveiella danica (assembly GCF_022705245.1). Taxonomy (NCBI): domain Bacteria; kingdom Pseudomonadati; phylum Pseudomonadota; class Betaproteobacteria; order Burkholderiales; family Comamonadaceae; genus Candidatus Skiveiella; species Candidatus Skiveiella danica. Next base: position 102,798 of record NZ_JAKJEW010000014.1, read on the forward strand.
TTTGCTATATTGATCCCACCCAACCTGTCGGGGCAGGATTCGCGCCCGGAGACAAACTTGCAAAGGTACCCGCCATGAGCCTCAAGCCCGCCCATCCCATCAACGAATCCGCCGACGCGCCGCTGCTGAATTTCTCCAACTGCCACGAGGGCATCATCAGCCACCTGAATGACTTCGGCCAACTGCCGGCGTTGCTGGCGCCCGCCGCGCGCGCGCGCGAAATCGCGGAAGAGACGCTTCGCTTTTTCCGTGCCGCGGTCTTCGAACACCATTCGGAGGAGGAACGCGAGCTGTTCCCGGCGGTGTTGTCCAGTGCCGTCAAGGGCGAGGAGCGCGACCGGGTCCAGGTCATGGTCGACCAGCTGACCGCCGAACACCGCACCGTCGAAGCCGCGTGGCTGAAGCTCGAACCGGAGTTGAAAAAAGTGGCCAAGGGGCATTCGACCGAGCTCAACGTCGCCGGCGTCGAGCACCTGGTGACGAGCTACCTCGGGCACGCCCGGTTCGAGGAAGATCACTTCCTGCCGCTGGCCCACACCATCCTGGGGCGCAACGCCAACCACATGGAAGCGCTGGGCCTGTCGCTGCACATGCGGCACGCGCCGCGGATCATTGCGCATATCTGAAGCTTGCTCGCCTGGCTGGGCTGCTGGCCTGGTCTCGGCCCGGCTCCCTGCGCCCCAAAGGACTCAGGGTGCTCCCCCCACCACCACCGTCACCATCCGCTCCGGCTGCAGCTTGCGCTTGAAGGCCGCCCGGATGTCCGCCGCGCTGACGCGCTCCACCTGCTTTGTCCAGGTGTCCAGGTAGTCCAGCGGCAGGTCGTACCAGGCGATATTGGCCACGTTGTCGAGCAGCTTGCGGTTGCTGTCCAGCCGCAGGGCGAAGCCGCCGATCAGGTTGTCCTTGGCGGCCTTCAGCTCTTCGGGCGTCGGGCCTTCGGCCACATAGGCGGCCAGCACGTCGCGCGACACCTTCAGCGCCTGCGCGGCCTGGTCAGGCCGGGTCTGCAGCCCGATCGTGAACGCGCCCGCATGCAGTCCTGGCGCGAAATAGCTGTAGACGCTGTAGCTCAGACCGCGCTTCTCGCGCACCTCCTGCGTCAGGCGCGAGACAAAGCCGCCACCGCCCAGCGTGTAGTTGCCCACCAGCAGGGCAAAGTAGTCCGGGTCATCACGCTTGTAGCCGGGCTGGCCGATCAGGACATGCGCCTGGGCCGAATCGAAAGGAATGCGCCGCTCGGCTGAAGCCTGCAGCGGCGCCACCTCGCCCACCGCGGGCATGGGCGCGCAGGCGGCCGCGTCGCCCGCCGGCAGACGGCCCAGCAGGCGCGAGACCAGCGCATCGGCCTGCTGCCGGTTCAGCGCACCGACGATGCTGACCCGCGCCCGGCACGGCAGGATCAGCCGCGCCTGCTGCGCGCGCATGTCCGCCAAGGTGATGCGGGCCAGCGTCTCTTCAGTCATCTCATAGCCATACGGGTGGCTGCCGTAGACCGCTTGCACGAAGGCGCGCCCGGTGAGGGTGGCGGGTCGCGTATTGGCCTCCCGAATGCTGGCGGCAATGCGCTCGCGCTCGCGTTGCCAGATGGCTTCAGGAAACGAAGGCTCTGCCAGTTGGCGCGCCGCGAGTGCCGCAGCCCGCTCCAGCAGGTCGGGGTAGCTGAGCGAGCGCAGCGAATAGCTCAGCCGGTCGTTGCCGGCACCGGCGCCGAACGAGGCGCCCAGATCGGCCCAGGCCTCGCCGAGCTGGTTTTCATCGAGAGCCGGGTCGCCGCCCCGCGCGGCCACGCCCTTGGACACCATCGCGGCGGTCACCGAAGCCAGGCCGGCCTGGTGCGCCGGATCGCGCCGGGCGCCGGCGTCGAAATCGATCTGCACGTCCACCATCGGGATGGCCGGACTCTCGACCAGCCAGACGCGGGCGCCGCCCGGCTGGGTCCAGTGCTGGATCGGAATGCCCGCTTGCGCCAGATTCAGGAAAAAAGCGGCCATTCCCATCGCCAGCAGGCCCCTGACAGCTCTCATTTTTGTAGTATTCATGATCCGCCCTTCAATGCCGGGAACCCGCGGGTGGCGCGCGCCGCTTGCGGGCCGGATCGAGCGGCTGCGGCCGCAGCACCGCCACCGTGAGCTGGTCGTCACCAAAATACTTCGCGGCCACCGCCTGCACCTGCGCCGCGCTGACCTGGCGCAGA